>NZ_JBHXTL010000029.1:0-75824 GCF_042677365.1 Kitasatospora sp. NPDC127116 | reverse complement strand
GGCCGTGACTGCGTGCCTTTTGAAGAATGAGCCTGCGAGTTTGCGGTGTGTAGCGAGGTTAACCCGTGTGGGGTAGCCGTAGCGAAAGCGAGTCCGAATAGGGCGGTTGAGTTGCATGCCCAAGACCCGAAGCGGAGTGATCTAGCCATGGGCAGGTTGAAGCGCGGGTAAGACCGTGTGGAGGACCGAACCCACCAGGGTTGAAAACCTGGGGGATGACCTGTGGTTAGGGGTGAAAGGCCAATCAAACTCCGTGATAGCTGGTTCTCCCCGAAATGCATTTAGGTGCAGCGTCACGTGTTTCTTGCCGGAGGTAGAGCACTGGATAGGCGATGGGCCTTACCGGGTTACTGACCTTAGCCAAACTCCGAATGCCGGTAAGTGAGAGCGTGGCAGTGAGACTGTGGGGGATAAGCTCCATGGTCGAGAGGGAAACAGCCCAGAACACCGACTAAGGTCCCTAAGCGTGTGCTAAGTGGGAAAGGATGTGGAGTCGCAGAGACAACCAGGAGGTTGGCTTAGAAGCAGCCACCCTTGAAAGAGTGCGTAATAGCTCACTGGTCAAGTGATTCCGCGCCGACAATGTAGCGGGGCTCAAGCACATCACCGAAGTCGTGTCATTGCAGCATATAGGGCCAACGCCTGCTGTGATGGGTAGGGGAGCGTCGTGTGCCGGGTGAAGCGGCGGTGGAAACCAGTCGTGGACGGTATACGAGTGAGAATGCAGGCATGAGTAGCGATACAAGAGTGAGAAACTCTTGCGCCGATTGACCAAGGGTTCCTGGGTCAAGCTGATCTGCCCAGGGTAAGTCGGGACCTAAGGCGAGGCCGACAGGCGTAGTCGATGGACAACGGGTTGATATTCCCGTACCCGCTTTGAAGCGCCAACGCTGAACCTCTTGATGCTAAGCCCGTGAAGCCGTCCCGGAGCCTTCGGGCAAAGGGAAGTGGTGGAGCCGGTGACCCAACGGGGTAGTAGGTGAGCGATGGGGTGACGCAGGAAGGTAGTCCAGCCCGGGCGGTGGTTGTCCCGGGGTAAGGGTGTAGGCCGAGTGATAGGCAAATCCGTCACTCATTGAGGCTGAGACCTGATGCCGAGCCGATTGTGGTGAAGTGGATGATCCTATGCTGTCGAGAAAAGCCTCTAGCGAGTTTCATGGCGGCCCGTACCCCAAACCGACTCAGGTGGTCAGGTAGAGAATACCGAGGCGTTCGGGTGAACTATGGTTAAGGAACTCGGCAAAATGCCCCCGTAACTTCGGGAGAAGGGGGGCCATTCCTGGTGACGAGTCTTGCACTCCGAGCTGGGGGTGGCCGCAGAGACCAGCGAGAAGCGACTGTTTACTAAAAACACAGGTCCGTGCGAAGCCGTAAGGCGATGTATACGGACTGACGCCTGCCCGGTGCTGGAACGTTAAGGGGACCGGTTAGCTTGGATTCGTCCGGGCGAAGCTGAGAACTTAAGCGCCAGTAAACGGCGGTGGTAACTATAACCATCCTAAGGTAGCGAAATTCCTTGTCGGGTAAGTTCCGACCTGCACGAATGGCGTAACGACTTCTCGACTGTCTCAACCATAGGCCCGGTGAAATTGCATTACGAGTAAAGATGCTCGTTTCGCGCAGCAGGACGGAAAGACCCCGGGACCTTTACTATAGCTTGATATTGGTGTTCGGTTCGGCTTGTGTAGGATAGGTGGGAGACTTTGAAGCCTTGACGCCAGTCTTGGTGGAGTCGTCGTTGAAATACCACTCTGGTCGTGCTGGATGTCTAACCTGGGTCCGTGATCCGGATCAGGGACAGTGTCTGGTGGGTAGTTTAACTGGGGCGGTTGCCTCCTAAAGGGTAACGGAGGCGCCCAAAGGTTCCCTCAGCCTGGTTGGCAATCAGGTGTTGAGTGTAAGTGCACAAGGGAGCTTGACTGTGAGACTGACGGGTCGAGCAGGTACGAAAGTAGGGACTAGTGATCCGGCGGTGGCTTGTGGAAGCGCCGTCGCTCAACGGATAAAAGGTACCCCGGGGATAACAGGCTGATCTTCCCCAAGAGTCCATATCGACGGGATGGTTTGGCACCTCGATGTCGGCTCGTCGCATCCTGGGGCTGGAGTAGGTCCCAAGGGTTGGGCTGTTCGCCCATTAAAGCGGTACGCGAGCTGGGTTTAGAACGTCGTGAGACAGTTCGGTCCCTATCCGCTGTGCGCGTAGGAGTGTTGAGAAGGGCTGTCCCTAGTACGAGAGGACCGGGACGGACGAACCTCTGGTGTGCCAGTTGTCCTGCCAAGGGCATGGCTGGTTGGCTACGTTCGGGAGGGATAACCGCTGAAAGCATCTAAGCGGGAAGCCTGCTTCGAGATGAGCACTCCCACCTCCTTGAGAGGGTAAGGCTCCCAGTAGACGACTGGGTTGATAGGCCGGATATGGAAGCCCTGTGAGGGGTGGAGTTGACCGGTACTAATAGGCCGAGGGCTTGTCCTCAGTTGCTCGCGTCCACTGTGTTGTTCTGAAACAACGACCCGCCCGAATCCTGTCGGGTGTGCGGTGACAGTTTCATAGTGTTTCGGTGGTCATAGCGTGAGGGAAACGCCCGGTTACATTCCGAACCCGGAAGCTAAGCCTTACAGCGCCGATGGTACTGCAGGGGGGACCCTGTGGGAGAGTAGGACGCCGCCGAACAATTATTCAGAAGAACCCCCATCCGGGATCCGGATGGGGGTTCTTCGCATTTCCGGACTGTCTCATCGGTCGGTGTCACTTCCTCCACTCGCAGGTGGTCCTAGGTCCACCTCGGGATTGGGGTGCCATGGCCAGTGTGGGTGCTGGACGGTTCGTGAAGACTGATGGAGGACGATCGGTACCGGCATCAGGAGCTTCCCGTGACAACAGTGAGTCGTACGAGCGGCGCGTCCGTACGTGCTCAGGCCCAGGCGGCCTTCAAGGCCGGCGGTGAGGGGCTGGCGCGGCTCGGTGTGGTGGTGTTGGCGGCGGTGCCGGGGGTGGTGCTGCCGGTGGGCGCGGCGATCTTCTCGGGGGCGATAACCGCCCGGCTCCTGCAGTCGTACGACCTGGGGCTCTTCCTCGCGCTTCTGGTGGCAGTGGCCGCCGGTGGTGTGGTGGCCGCAGCCAGCGTCCGCCGTACTGCGAACCGCACCCGCGGCCAGTTTGAGCGCTGGTTCGGCATACGGCTGCCGGCGGTCTACGAGCCCTGGCCGGAGCTGGAGTTGGACGGCCGGGGGCACTGGTGGACGGGCTACACCTACCACCGGTCGCGGACGGTGGCGAAGTACGCGCAGATCGTCCACTGGGGCCTGCGGGACCGGACCACCCGCGGCGAGCTGCTCTGGCTGCTGGTGAACCCGTTCCTCGTGGTGGCCCTGGCCGGCCCGGTGGCCGTCCTGCTCGGGCTGGGCGTCGCCTACGCCCTGTCCTCGCAGGTGCCGGCGGACGACTTCGGCCCGCTGAGCGGCCGGATGGCGTCCATGCTGCTGAGCGTCGTGCTCGGAGCCGCCATGGTCGTCGGCGGCATACTCCTGGCCCCGTTCGCGGTGCGGATGTACGCGGAGGCCGCCCGCCGGGTGCTGGACCAGGACGGCCGGGCGACGCGGGCCCAGCTGACCAGGCGGGTCGTCGAGTTGACCGAGACGCGGGCGGACGCGGCGGGCAGCCAGGCGGCCGAGCTGCGACGGATCGAGCGGGACCTGCACGACGGCGCCCAGGCGCGACTGGTCGCGATAGGGATGACGCTGGGCACCATCGAGCACCTGATGGACACCGACCAGGGGGCCGCGCGGGAGCTCCTGGCCGAGGCTCGCCAGTCCTCGGCCCGGGCCCTCCAGGAGCTGCGGGACCTGGTGCGCGGCATCCACCCGCCGGTGCTCGCCGAGCGCGGACTCGGCGATGCCGTCCGGGCCCTCGCGCTGGACAGCGCGCTGCCGACCGAGGTGTGCGTGAGCCTGCCGGACCGTCCGCCGGCGCCGGTGGAGGCCGCCGTGTACTTCAGCATCTGCGAGCTGCTGGCCAACGCGGCCAAGCACTCGGAGGCGGAGCAGGTCTGGGTGGACATCCTCTACCGGGCCGGCCTCCTGCGGATCACGGTGACGGACGACGGGGTGGGGGTGGCGGACCCTTCGCGGGGTACCGGACTGCGTGGTATCGAGAAGCGATTGGGTACCTTCGACGGTGTCCTCTCCATCGACAGCACGTCGGGCGGACCCACCACCATCACCTTGGAGTTGCCGTGCGAGTTGTCCTCGCCGAGGACCTCTACCTCCTTCGCGAGGGCCTGATCCGGCTGCTGGAAGCGCACGGCTTCACCATCGCCGCGGCAGTGGAGACCGGTCCCGAGCTGCTGGAGGCGCTTCTGACCCACCGGCCGGACGTGGCCGTGGTCGACGTCCGGCTGCCCCCGACGCTCACCGACGAAGGCCTGCAGGCCGCGCTCAAGGCACGGCGGGAGATCCAGGGCCTGCCGGTGCTGGTGCTGTCGCAGCACGTCCAGCAGCTCTACGCGCGGGAGTTGCTGGCCGACGGCACCGGGGGGATCGGCTACCTGCTGAAGGACCGGGTGTTCAACGCCGGGCAGTTCATCGACGCGGTCCGCCGGGTGGCGGCCGGCGGCACGGCGATGGACCCGGACGTGATCGCCAAGCTGATGGAGACCACCGCGCGCAGGCCCGGTCCGTTGCTGCGGCTGTCCCCGCGGGAGCGCGAGGTGCTGGAACTGATGGCCGAGGGCTGTTCCAACTCGGCGATCGCCGCCCGGCTGTCGGTGAGCGACGGTGCGGTGGCCAAGCACATCGCCAACATCTTCGGCAAGCTCGACCTCGCCCCGGACGAGGACGCCAACCGCCGGGTGCTGGCCGTACTGGCCTACCTCAACGGCACGGCGAGGCAGACCCGCTGACGGTCCGGCCGGCCCCCGGCGCCGATCCTCACGGTGCCGGGCCGGCGTTCGGCGCCGCACTGTGACACCCCAGGCTGTGGGAACGCTTAAACACGCGTACGAGTAAACTCCGGTGGGCCGAGCCCGGAGGCTGCTCAGCCGTCCGGCGGCCCGACCAACGGGACCCGGCAGCCGAGGCACTGTACGCCAGCGGCCGACATCCAGGGGTTGATAGACGTAATGGCACGCCCAACGCTCACCAAGGCCCATCGTGGCCTGCTCGGCCTGGTCGCGGCCGGTGCCTGCATCATTTCGGGCATCGGCTTCGCGGGCTCGTACAACGCGGTGCGCGAGCTGGCCGAGGAGAAGGGCTTCGGCGCCTTCTCCTACGCCTTCCCGATCGGCGTGGACGCCGGCATCGTCGTGCTCCTCGCGCTCGACCTGGTGCTGACCTGGCTGCGGATACCCTTCCCGATGCTGCGGCAGACCGCGTGGCTGCTGACCGTCGCCACCATCGCCTTCAACGCGGCCGCGTCCTGGGGCGACCCGCTCGGCATGGGGATGCACGCGGTCATTCCGGTGCTCTTCGTCGTCGTGGTCGAGGCCTCGCGGCACGCGGTCGGCCGAATAGCGGCGATCACGGCGGACCGCCACATGGAGTCGGTCCGGGTGATGCGCTGGCTCCTCTCGCCGGTGCCGACCTTCCGGCTCTGGCGGCGGATGAAGCTCTGGGAGCTCCGCTCCTACGACGAGGTCATCCGACTGGAACAGAACCGTCTGGTCTACCGGGCGCAGCTGCGTTTCCGGTACGGCCGCGGCTGGCGCCGCTCGGCGCCGATCCAGGCGCTGCTGCCGCTCAAGCTCGCCAAGTTCGGCGTGCCGCTGGACCCGGCGCTGCTCGACCGGCTGGATGACGAGGGCCGTGTGCGCGAGGTCCCGGAGGCACTGCCGGAGCAGGAGGCGCAGGGGATACCCGGCCAGGAGAACCGCGCCGCCGCGGCCATCGCCCCGGTTGCCGAGGCTCAGGCCCAGCAGCCGCAGCAGCCCCAACAGCCGCAACCCTCGCAGCAGGAGCCGCAGGCCGTCCAGCAGGCCGCTCCGCAGGTCCAGCAGGTTCAGCAGGCTCAGCCCGAACAGGCTGCTGCACAGGCACAGGCACCCGCGGCCGTCGCGCCGTTGTCCGCCGAGGTCGCCGCGCCGATGCTCGCGAAGCTGGCCGCCGTCCGGCTGCGGGCCGCCCAGGAGCCGGACGAGGTGGCGGACGCCGTCTCGCAGCCGCGCGGCGAGGAGCTGAACGTCTGGACCGAGCGCCCGGTCCGCACCACCGGCCACCCGGCGGACGCCGCTCCGGGTGGGCGGGTGCCCGGTCAGGCCTCGCCCTGGTTCAAGCCCCCGCGCCCGGTCGCCGAGGAGCCCACCGCCCTCGCCGCCACCGCCTCCACCTCCGCCCCCGAGCCCGAGCCCGGTCCGCAGGCCCAGCACGCGGCCGGCTCGCAGCGGCAGCCCGAGCAGTCCGACCAGCTTGAGCAGCCCGCCGAGCACGAGCAGCAGGTCCCGGCCGAGGAGCGCGTCCACGCCGAGCAGCCGGTCCACGCCGAGCAGCGCGCGGTTGCTCCGGTGCCCGCGCGCCTCGACCCGGACCTCGCCTACGAGGCGCTCGTCTCCTACATGGACAGCTACGGCCACCAGCCCGACCCCCAGCGCCTCGCCGACTGGCTGACCAGGGAGTTCGGCGTCACCGGCAAGGGTCCGGACGGTTCGGTCCACCCCAAGGAGGTCGCCGACCTGTACCCGGAGCTGAACGAGCGCTACGCCGCCGCCGGGAGGGACTGACCGCGGCCGCCACCGTCCGGTGCCGGGGCGGCCATTGACGCCCGTACCCGCCGGAGCTACCTTCGCCTCAACAAACTGTTGAAGCGCTGGTTCGGCATGGAGGAGTGCGGATGACACGGGTCGGGGTCGACGGAAACGGGCCGACGGACGCGGCCTCCTTCTCCACCGCGGCCCGCGCCGCCGTGGAGGCGCTGCTCGCCCCCGTCGACGCCGATCTGGCACGCCGTTACCCGGGCGAACCCGGGACCAGGCAGCCGGTGCACACCGTCTACGTCCCGGCCGACGCCTTCGGTGCCGACACCGTGCGGGAGTGGGGCCGCCGGGCCCTGGAGGCCTTCGACCGGCACGCCGCCACCCCCGCCGAACTGGCCCGCGCCCTCGGCGTCGCGGACGACGAACTGCTCGCCGACGTGCACGCCCGGGTCCGCGCCAAGCTGGAGCGCGAGCCGATCGAGGACCTGCGGATCGACTTCGAGGACGGCTACGGCCCCCGCCCCGACGCCGAGGAGGACGCGGCCGCCGTCCGCGCCGCCGGGCTGGTCGCCGCCGCGGTGGCCGGGGGCGGCGCCCCGCCGTACCTCGGCATCCGGATCAAGTGCATGGAGGCCGCCGTCCGGGCCCGCGGCATCCGCACCCTGGAGCTGTTCCTGGCCACCCTGCTGGCCCGCGGAGGGCTGCCGGAGGGCCTGGTCCTGACCCTGCCGAAGGTGACCTACGCCGAGCAGGTCACCGCGCTGGTCCGGCTGCTGGAGGACTTCGAGCGCCGGGCCGGGCTGCCCGTCGGCCGGATCGGCTTCGAGATCCAGATCGAGACCACCCAGGCGATCCTCGGCCCGGACGGCCGGGCCACCGTCGCCCGGATGATCGAGGCCGCCGAGGGACGCGCCACCGGCCTGCACTACGGGACCTTCGACTACAGTGCCGCCTGCGGCGTCAGCGCGGCCCACCAGAGCATGGACCACCCGGTCGCCGACCACGCCAAGGCGGTCATGCAGGTGGCGGCCGCGGGCACCGGGGTCCGGCTCTCCGACGGCTCGACCAACGTCGTCCCGACCGGTTCCACCGAGCAGGTGCACGCCGCCTGGAAGCTCCACCACGGCCTGGTCCGCCGCTCGCTGGCCCGCGCGTACTACCAGGGCTGGGACATGCACCCGGCGCACCTGCCCACCCGCTACGTCGCGGTCTACTCCTTCTACCGCGAGGGCCTGGCGGTCGCAGCCGCCCGACTGGCCGCGTACGTCGCGAAGGCGGGCGGTGACGTGATGGACGAGCCTGCCACCGCCCGGGCGCTGAGCGGCTACCTGCTGCGCGGCCTGGACTGCGGCGCCGTCGACCTCGCCGAGGTCACCGCGCTGACCGGTCTGGACCGCGCGCGGCTGAACGCCCTGGCCGGGCGCTGACCCGTCGGCGGCCCGTGGCCGGCCGCCGGCCGCCGGTCCTCCCGTCGTGCGCCAACTAGGCTGGCGGTGCCGCCCCGGTGTCCCGGGGCGGGCGCCGTCAGCCTTCGCCGTCCTCGGGAGGACCTCCCCGCCATGTCCGCCACGCCGGAGCCCACCGCCAGGCCGTACCTCACCATCCGGCGGGCCGGCAGCCACGAGACCGAGATCAAGAAGTCCCGGTTCATCTGTCACCTCGCCCGGGTCGCCGACGAGGAGGAGGCGCAGGCGTTCATCGCCGGCATCCGCAAGCAGTACTGGGACGCCCGGCACAACTGCACCGCCTTCGTGGTCGGCGACGAGCAGCGCCGCGAGCGCTCCAGCGACGACGGCGAACCCGGCGGCACGGCCGGGGTGCCGATGCTGGAGGTGCTGCGCCGGCGCGGGCTGACCGACACCGTCGCCGTGGTCACCCGGTACTTCGGCGGGATCAAGCTCGGTGCGGGCGGCCTGGTGCGGGCGTACGGCAACGCGGTCTCGGCGGCGGTGGACGGGATCGGCCTGCTGGAGCGGCGGCCGGTCGCGCTGCTCGCGGTGACGGTGGACCACGTCCGGGCCGGGCGGGTGGAGAACGACCTGCGGGCGGCCGGGTACACGGTGAGCGATCTGGCCTACGAGGCCACCGGGGTGCGGATCGAGGTGGGCGTGCCGGAGCCGGACGTGGCGGAGTTCCACACCTGGCTGGCGGAGGCGACCGGCGGTACCGCGGTGGCGGTCCCGGCCGGCCGCACCTATGTCGAGGTGCCGGTCTGAGCGGTGCCGCTCCGAGCGGCAGCGGTCCGGCCGCGGGGCGGGTGGCACCTCGTGGGTCCCGGGGGACGGACGATCCGCGGGACGGCTCGTCGGACGGCCCGTGACCGGCCGTTTCCGGTAGCCCAGGCCTTGCGCCACGCGGAAGAACGCTTGAGCAGATTCACCCGAACGTAGTGTCGTTGCCCGGAGTTGGAACTTCCGCTCCGGGCCGTGGCGTTTCCTGGGCAAGGTTCCGGCAGAACCGGACGAAACCGTCGATGGAGGACACAGGACCCGACCCCGCACCGCGGAGGTATGCGCATGACCTCAGACCGTTCGACCTCGAATCCCCTGTCCGCGACGAACCCGATCTCCAGCCGCCCGACCTCGAACCGTCCGACTTCGTACCACCCGACCTCGAACCACCCGATCGCGAACCGCCCCGCCCCGAACCGCGTCCGCGCGCACGCCGCCGCCGACCTGCCCGGCCCCCGCGGTCCCGCGACGCCCTACCGGATGACGGTCACCACGCTCCTCGGGCACGCCGAGGCCGTCGCCCTGGCCGACGAACAGCTGGCCTCCTGGCTGAAGCAGGAGGGCTACGAGGAGCCCCCACCGGCCCACCGCGCCCCCGTCGGGCAGAGCGCCGAACCGGCTCCCACCGCCGAGCGCCTCCGCCTGGGCGAGCGCGTCCTGCTCGACCGCGACCTGGGCCCGCTGCGCGAGGGCCCGGGCGCCGGCCGCTACGACCGCCGCCGCCTGCGCACCCCGGCCCCGCACGGCACCCAGCAGCTCACCCTCACCGTGGCCACCGCGGCGGACGGCCCCACCTGGGTCCGGCTGGAGGCCGAGACACACAGCACCGGCAGCGGTGTGCGCACCCCGTGCCGGGTGCCGGTGCCCGAACTCGCCCGCTCGCTCCTCCCGCTGCTCGACGCCACCGACGGCCCGTCCGCCGTCCGCTCCACCCCCCGGGTGATCACGGCCGACGAGGTCGACGCCCTGATCGACGAGCTGTGCGACCCCGAGCGCAGGCTGCCCACGGTGGTGGCCAGCGTCCCGGTGAACCTCCCGCTCGACCGCTGGGTGGAGGACGTGGTGGCCCCGCTCTGCCAGCAGCTGCCCGGCCTCGCCACCACCTACGTGCTGGACCCCGGCGCCCGCACCGGGTTCAACGTCGCGCTGGAGTACCACACCGTCTACGGCGGAGCGGTGCGCACCTACCTGCCCGAGGTCGACCCGGCCTCCCGGCAGGACAGCGCCCGACATCCGGTGCTCGCCCGGGGCCGAATAGAAGAGGACCTGCGCCGCGCCGCCGGGCTGCTCGCCCGCGAGCCGCGCCGCCTGGCCGCGGAGCAGCCGCTGCCACCGCCGCTCGCGGCCGTCCCGGTGCTGCGCGTCCCGCCGCCGCAGCTCCGCGAGCCCGCCGAGCGGTCCGCCCAGCAGTTCGCCGAGCAGACCGCGGAGCAGACCGTCGAGCGGGCATCCGAGCAGGCCGGGCGGACGGCTGGGCACGTCATCGGGCAGGCCTGCGAACAGGTCGCCGAACGGGCCGCCCCGGACCAGGGCGACGGCCTGGCCGCGCTCGTCCGCGAGGAGCAGCAGGACCGCGCGGAGCAGCAGGCCCGGGCCGACGAGCTGGAGCGGGTCCGGCACACCCTGCGCCTGGAACGCCGCGAGCACCGGGAACGGGGCCAGGGCCGGGAGGGCCGCGACGGCCGGGACATCCGGGAGGGCCGCCTCCGCTCCGGAACCCGCGCCCTGACCGGACGCCACTGCGTCGCACCGGGCAGTGGTCCGGTCGTCGGGCCGCACTCCGTCGCCCAGCTCCACGACCACCGGGGCACGCCCGAGACCTTCTCCGAACTCATGGCCAGACTGGGCGAGTTCCCGCTGGTGACCTTCACCGGGGACCAGAAGAACGCGCTCGCCCTGGACGAGCTGCAGTGCGCCGGCGCGGGCTGGGCCCGGCTCGCCTGGGACGGGCTGACCGCCCTCCAGGAGTACGCCGAGGCGGCCGTCCGCGGCGCGGCCGGCGGGGACTTCAAACAGTGGTGCGAGCGAACCCCCGAGGGCTGCCACCGCTTCCCGCCCCGCAAGGCGGTCCGCGGGGAGTCCAGGACGGTGTTCAGCCACACCAAGTGGAAGCGCGAGCGGATGCTGCCGGTGCCGGAATGCGTCGACTCCTCCCGGCGCGCGTTCATGGGCGCGCACCTGCGGATCGGCGGCGGCCGCACCGCGCCCCGGCTGCACTACCTGGACGACTGCTCCGGCAGCGGCCGGATCTACGTCGGCTACATCGGCCTGCACCTCACCAACACCCGGACCAACTGAGCGGCTTGGCTGACCGCTGCGTCCGTTCGGGGGACAATGTCCGGCAGCGGCGGGTCCACAGGTTCGCCGATCGCCCCGGGCAGGCGCCGGACGAGCATGGGGGAACGACGACCGATGCAGTACCCAGCAGACGGCCAGTCCGACGGAACCGCCACCGTCCAGTTCCCCCGGCCGGGCTTCCTCGCCTCGGTCTTCCGCGACCTCGGAGCCGAGGAGGAGCAGGAGCCGGGCGACGCCGCCGCCGGCCGCCCCGGTGGGGGCACGGCCGGTGACGGTCCGTCCGGCGACGGCCCGGCAGGTGGCGATCCGGCAGGTCGCGGTCCAACCGGTGCCGGTCCGTCCGACCCGGACCCCGTCGGCCCCGGCCGAGCCGACCACGGAACCGGCCACTCCGGCCAGTCCGGCCCCGCCGAGGCCGACCAGGACGAGGCCGTGGCGGCGCACGCCCGGGCCGCCGCCCTGACCCACCACCGCACCCGCACCGTCCAGGCCGAGCACGACCGGCTGGCCGACTTGCTGCGACGGGCCGCGCTGCCCGTCTCGGCCATGGACTTCGAGAGTCAGCTGCGCCACTACCAGCCCCGCCCCTACCCGGCCGACGGTCCCGCCGCGGCCGAGGACTCCGAGCCCCGCTGGGAGGACTACGCTCCCGCCGAGCCGCCCGCGGCCGACCCGGACAGCGGCCCCTCCCGCCGGCTGCTCGACTCCGGCTACCAGCGCGAGCTGGCCCAGGCCCGGCTCACCCACCAGCGCGCCCTGCGCGAGTGGCGCACCCGCCGGGCCGAGGCCGGAAGCCCGGCCGCCGACGAGTCCCGGCGCGCCCACGAGGCGGCCGAGGAGGCCCGGGCCCGCGCCGTGCGCGAGTACAACGAGAGCCTGGAGGAATGCCGGCGGGCCTACCGGCTGGCCGAACCGGCCGCGGTGGAATCGCTGCTGGAACGGGCGCTGGCCGCCGCCGAGACCGCCACCCAGGACCTGCCCGCCCCCTGCCGGGCGGTCTTCCGCCCGCTCACCCGCACCGCCGTGCTGGACCTCGACCTGCCGCCGCTCGACCTGGTGCCCTCGCTCACCGGCTACCGGCTCGACCCGGACGGCGACATCCGCCCGGTGCCGCGCCCGCCCGCGGACCGGGCCACCGACTACCTGCGGCTGGTCGCCCGGCTCGCCCTGCGCGCCCTCCAGGCCGCCGACGCCGTCGACACCGACGAGATACTCGCCGGCGTCGTCCTCAACGGCTGGCTGCGCGACCCCGCCGCGGCCGAGCCGCTCTGCCTGGTCAGCGTGGACGCCGACCGCGACGCACTGGCCCGCACCCGGCTGCTGCCGCCGGGCACCCCGTACGAGGAACGCGACGACGAGGGCGTCTACGCCGACGCCGAGCAGGACGAGGCCCTGGTGCGGCTGCGCCAGCTCGGCGCCGCCGTCACCCCGGACCCGTACGACCGGGCCGGTGTCCAGCCGGCCGCCCGGGCCGGGGCCACCGTGCCGGCCGCCTCCGACCTGTCCGCCAACGAGTTCGCCCAGCTGGTGCGGGACCTGCTGACCAGGGGCGGGATCGCGCAGTGGAGCGTCCGGCTGCGCGGCCCGGCCGGGCTGGTCGCCACCGGCGAGGGCGCGCCCGGGACCGCGCTGCCCGGCCGCTGGGTGGTCTGGGCCTCCCGGGACACCGCGTCGGTCGGCGCCGAGCAGATCGAGACCCTGGCCGAGGCGGTCGGGGAGGAGTCCGCCGAGCGCGGGCTGCGGCTGACCACCGGCCGCTTCACCGAGGAGGTGCTGGACCTCACCGCCGAGGAGAGCCACCGTCACATCCACCTGATCGACGGCGACGGCGTCCGCGAACTCGCCCACACCCACCTCGGCCTGCCGCTCGCCACCGGCGGCTGACGGGCCCCTCGCCCCGGCGGGGCGGCCTCACTCCGACAGCCCAACCGGCGGCCCATCCGGGGGGCGCCCGAGCGGGCCCGGGCCGAGGCTGGGGGCACGGCTCCCGGTCGGGCCCGGCACCCCGGGTGATCGCCGTCGAACGGGCGTCCGGTACGGTCGGCGGTCGGCCCGGTCACGGGCGGATCCCAGGGGGAGAGGAATGGGCAGAACGCTCGGCGGACCACCCGGTGAAGGCCCCGGCCACCAGGCCGGACCCGGGACGGAGTCGGCCCGATGACCGCGGTACTGGTCGCCGCCGCGGCGTTCCTGATGACCCTCGTCGGCGGCTTCGTGGCCCAGCGCACCCGCGACCGCCGCCACCTGGTGCTCGGCTTCGCCGCCGGTCTGATGCTCGGCGTCGTCGCCTTCGACCTGCTGCCCGAGGCGATCCACCAGGCCCCGAACGAACTGCACGGCGTCCCGCAGGCGCTGCTGATGTTCGCGGCCGGCTTCCTCACCATCCACGTGATCGAGCGCGCGGTCGCCATCCACCGCGGCCACGAGGGCGAGTACGCCGCGCACTCCCACGGCCACCAGCACGGGCACACCCGCTCCGTCGGGCACCAGGGCGTCGGGATGACCGCCGCACTGGCCCTGGTCGGGCACAGCGTCATGGACGGCTTCGCGATCGGCGCCGCCTTCCAGGCCGGCACCACGGTCGGCACGGTGGTGGCCATCGCGGTGGTCGCGCACGACTTCGCCGACGGCTTCAACACGTACACGATCACCCGGCTGTACGGGAACAACCGGAGGCGGGCGCTGACCCTGCTCGCCGCCGACGCACTGGCCCCGGTGTCCGGCGCGGCGATCACCCTGGCGTTCACCATCCCGGCGCACCTGCTCGGCCTCTACCTGGGCTTCTTCTCCGGCTTCCTGCTCTACCTGGCGACCTCGGACATCCTCCCCGAGGCGCACAGCCCGCACCCCTCGCGCACCACCCTGCTCTGCACCGTGGCCGGGGTCGGCTTCATGTGGCTGGTGATCGGCTTCGCCGGCTGAGGCCCGTACGAGGCCCGTACGAGGCCCGCACGAGGCCCGTACGAGGCCCGCACGAGGCCCGTACGAGGCCCCGGGCCCCCGCGATGCCCTCGAACACGGCGGCCCTCAGGCCGGAAGCCGCCCCCAGCACTCCCGCATCGAGGCCAGCGCCTCGGTGATGGCCGGACGCCGGGAGGCCTGGGAGCGCCAGAGCGCGAACACCCGGCGGCCGGGCTCCGGCGCCACCCGGCGGACCGCCACCCCGGGCGGCAGCGGGCCCCGTCCGAGCCTGGGCACCAGACCCATGCCCAGACCGGCCGCGACCAGGGCGATCTGCGTCTCGAACTCCCCGACCTGGTAGCGCACGTCCGGCTCCTCGCCGGCCTCGCGCAGCGTGCGGACCAGCCAGTCGTGGCAGATGTTGCCCGGCGGCACGCTGATCCAGCGCTGCCCGCACAGCCGCTCCACCGGCACCGGGTCGAGCGCGGCCAGATCGTCGTCGGCGGGCAGCAGCAGGTCCACCGGGTCCGTGCCGAGGTCCATCCGGGAGACCCCCTCCTGCACCGGCAGCGGCACGGTCGGCCAGTCCTGCACCAGTGCCAGGTCCACCTCGCCCCGGGCCACCAGTTCGGCCGCCGGGTAGGGGTCGCGCTCCAGCAGCCGGACGTCCAGCTCCGGGCAGCGCCGCCGCAGATCGGCCAGCGCCCCGGGCATCAGTCCGCGGGCACCGGACGGGAACGCGGCCACCAGCAGCCGCCCGACGGCCCGGCCGCGCTGCTCCTCCAGCCGCACCTCGGCCTGCTCCACCAGCCCCAGCACGGTCCGCGCGGTGACGGCCAGCTCGCGCGCCGCGTCGGTCAGCACCACGCCACGGCCCTGCCGTTCCAGCAGCACCGTGCGGGTCTCCCGCTCCAGCTTGGCGATCTGCTGCGAGACCGCCGAGGGGGTGAAGCCGAGCGCGGCCGCCGCCCCGCCGACCGAGCCGTGCACCGCCACCGCGTGCAGCGCCCGCAGGCGCCCCAGATCCATCATGCAGTGATCCTAAAGTGTCCGCTTCAGTATTCATCGCTGGTGCTACACGGTCCGGGGTCGCCATGCTCGACCCATGACCGCGACAACCGCCGCCGCCCCGAGCGGCCGCACCAGCACGGGCAGCACCGGCAGCACGAGTGGCACGAGTGGCAACGGCGGTCCGGGCGGCATGAGCCCGCGCCACATCGCCCTGGCCGTCCTGGTGGCCGCCGTCTGGGGCCTCAACTTCGTCCTGATCCACATCGGCCTGGACAGCTTCCCGCCACTGCTCTTCTGTGCCCTGCGGTTCGCCGCCGTCGCGGTGCCGGCGGTCTTCTTCGTCGGCCCGCCCAGGGTCGCCCGGCGCTGGGTGGTGGCGGTCGGCGTGGTCCTCGGGGTGGTCAAGTTCGGGCTGCTCTTCCTCGGCATGCACGCCGGGATGCCGGCCGGACTCTCCTCCCTGGTGCTCCAGGGGCAGGCCGGCTTCACCGCGCTGTTCGCCGCCCTACTGCTGCGCGAGCGCCCCGGCCGGCAGCGGCTGGCGGGCCTGGCGGTCGCCTTCGCCGGCATCGCGCTGAGCGCCTGGGACCAGGGCGCGGGCGGACCGCTCGGGGCCTTCGCCCTGGTCGTCCTGGCCGCCCTCGCCTGGGGCCTGGCCAACGTGCTGACCCGCAGGGCCGCGCCGCCGGACGCCCTGCGCTGGATGGTCTGGGTCAGCGCCGTCCCGCCGCTGCCGCTGCTGGGCCTGTCCCTGCTGGTCGAGGGGCCCGACGCGGACCTGCGCGCCCTGCGCGGGATCACCCCGGCCGGACTGGGCGCGATCGGCTACGTCGGGCTGGTCTCCACCCTGTTCGGCTTCGTCGCCTGGAGCTTCCTGCTGCGCACCTACGACGCGACCGCCGTCGCGCCCTACTCGCTGCTGGTCCCGGTGTTCGGGATGTCCTCGGCCTGGCTGCTGCTGGGCGAGCGGATCAGCCCGACCGCCGCCGCGGCCGCGCTGCTGGTGATCGCCGGGATCGGGATCACCGCGCTGCGGCCGGGGGCCGCTACCGGCGTGGTGGCCCGGCTTCGAGGAAGCGGGCCTCGGCCGAGCGCAGCACCCGCAGCAGCACCTCCTCGTCGGCGGGGCTGACCTCGCCGAAGTACTCCTGCGCCACCTCGTCCCGGACCTGCCCGATCCGCTCCACCGCCGCCCGGCCGGCCTCGGTCAGCAGGATCCGCACCGCCCGCCGGTCGGCCGGGTCGGGGCTGCGCTCGACCAGGCCGGCCTCCTCCAGCGCGTCGACCACGGTGGTCGCCGAGCGCGGGGCGATGTGCAGCTTGTCGGCGAGGTCGCTCAGCCGCATCGCGTGGTCCGGCGTCTCGCAGCCGGGGACGTGGGCGAGCGTGCGCAGCGCCCGGGCCTGGCCGGGGGTGATGCCGTACGGCTCCAGCCGCCAGCCGGTCTGACGGCGGATCCGCTTGATCGCCCTGGTCATCGCGTCGGCCAGTTCGGCGGCGGTGTCCGGGGTGCCGGACCGGGGGCCGGAGGAGGGGTCCGCCGGTTCGTCGGTCGGCGTGGTGGTCATCGGCGGTCTCCTCGGCTGGCGTCCGCCCAAGGGTAGCCGTCGGTCCGGGGCCCGCGGCCGGCGGCGGAGGGTGATCGCGGAAATATGTTGAGCTTAGCTCAGTATCTGGGTTAGCGTTGCCCCGAGTGAGGGGACCCTAAGTTCCCCTCCCCGACCTTGGAGGACCCATGCCCCGCTCCGAAGCCCGCGTCGCCACCGACCGCCCGGGCCGTTACGCCAAGCAGCTCACCGCCCACATGGGGCGCAAGATCGAGGCCGTCTACTCGGAGGAGACCGGCCGCGGCACGATGGTCTTCGGCGCCGGCACCGCCACCCTGGAGGCACAGCCCGACGCGCTGCTGCTCACCGTCGAGGGCGAGCGCGAGAACCTGCCCGGCCTGGAGGACGTCGTCGGCCGCCACCTGGTCCGCTTCGGCGCCCGCGACGAACTCGTCATCGCATGGCACCGGGACAACGGCGAGCCCGGCCTCGTTCACCGCAACGAAGAGGCCCCCGAGGCCTGACGCCCCCCGGAACCCGGCCGGGGCAGCCACCGGGCGAACGCCCACAGCACCAGGACGGCCAGGCACCAGCTCGCCACCACGTCCAGCAGCCAGTGGAAATCGCTCCACACCAGCCCCGCGCCCACCCCGAGCGACAACAGCACCGCACCCGCCGTCAACCCCCGGACGGCGCGCGGCCCCGCCACCCGGGCCAGCAGCAGCGCCGCCACCCCGTACGCGACCGTCGCGGTCGCGGTGTGCCCGGACGGGTACCAGCCCCACTGGCCCGCCGCCAGCGGCTCCCCGAGCGGACCCGGCCGGGCGAAGGCCGACTTCGCCGGGACCACCAGCAACGGGATCAGCACCGCCGTCAGCGCCGCCACCGGCAGCGGCAGCCACCAGCGCCCGGCCCCGGCCCGGCGCCCGAGCCACGCGGCCAGAGCACCGGCCAGCAGCAGCACCGGGACCGCCGGAACGCTGCTGCCCAGGTCCGACAGGAGGAGACCGAGCCGGTCGAGCAAGGCGTTCGGGAAGTCCCGATGGGCCGAACGGACCGCCCGGCGGACCCAGCGGTCCACGCCGAGCAGCGGCCCCTCCGCCGCGACCTGCCAGGACACCACCACCAGCAGCACCGCCGCGACCACCGGCACCGCCACCGACCGCGCCACCCGGCCCGGAACGGCGGACAGCCGCCCCGGAGCAGGGGGGAGAGCTCCGGGGCGGCTCTGATGATCGCCGTTCCGCGCGCCCCGGGGGGTGTGGGTCGGACGGTCGGTCGATCGGCCTTCGGTGGGCGCCGACCCTCCCGGGCCGGCCTGGTCGTCCTCGTGCGGCACCCGCGCGACCGGCCCCGGAAGGGGCCCCGCGGACGGCCGCGCCAACGGCTGAGGCTCGCTGTCCATCTGCGATGACACTACGTCAACAGCCTTTCCGCGCCGAGCGCCTTCAGCGATTCCGCACATCATCTTCACCCCGCGCCGGGCCACCTCCGGGGCACCCCGTCGATCATGCCCGGACCGCCCGCGCGGCACGCCGGAAACCGAACGGCCCGTGCGGACCAAGAGGTCCCCACGGGCCGTTCAGCGCTGTCCGGACAACCCTCCGGCGGGGGGTTCACGACCTGACGGGCGACACCGCTCAGAGGGCGGCGAACGCACCCTCCAGGATGTCCAGGCCCTCGGTCAGCAGGTGCTCCGGCATGACCAGCGGCGGCAGGAAGCGCAGCACGTTGCCGTAGGTGCCGGCGGTCAGCACGACCAGGCCCTCGGCGTGGCAGGCCTTGGCGATGGCCGCGGTGGCCGCCGCGTTCGGCTCCTTGCCGCCCGGCAGCACCAGCTCGACGGCGATCATCGCACCGCGGCCGCGGACCTCACCGATGATCTCGTACTTCTCCTGCATGGCCCGCAGGCGGCCCAGCATGATCTCGCCGATCCGCTGCGCCTTGCCGTTGAGGTCCAGCTCCTTCATGGTCTCGATGGCGCCCAGTGCGGCGGCGCAGGCCACCGGGTTGCCACCGTAGGTGCCACCCAGACCACCGGTCTGCGCGGCGTCCATGATCTCGGCGCGGCCGGTCAGCGCGGACAGCGGCAGACCGCCGGCGATGCCCTTCGCGGTGGTGATCAGGTCCGGGACGATGCCCTCGTCCTCGCACGCGAACCACTGGCCGGTGCGGCAGAAACCGGTCTGGATCTCGTCCGCGACGAACACGATGCCGTTCGCCTTCGCGAACTCCACGATCGCCGGCAGGAAGCCCTTGGCCGGCTCGATGAAGCCGCCCTCGCCCTGGATCGGCTCGATGATGATCGCGGCGACGTTCTCGGCACCGATCTGCTTGTTGATCGCGTCGATCGCCTGGGCCGCGGCCTCGGCGGCGGCGTTCTCCGCACCGGTCAGCCAGCGGTACGGGTAGGCGACCGGCACCCGGTAGACCTCGGGGGCGAACGGACCGAAGCCCTGCTTGTACGGCATGTTCTTCGCCGTCAGCGCCAGGGTCAGGTTGGTGCGGCCGTGGTAACCGTGGTCGAACACCACGATGGCCTGGCGCTTGGTGTAGGCACGGGCGATCTTCACCGCGTTCTCGACGGCCTCGGAACCCGAGTTGAACAGCGCGGTGCGCTTCTCGTGGTCACCCGGGGTCAGCTCGTTCAGCTGCTCGGCAACCGCCACGTAACCCTCGTACGGGGTCACCATGAAACAGGTGTGCGTGAAGTTGCCCAACTGCTCGGTCGTCCGGGCCACCACGGCCTCGGCGCTGTTGCCGACGTTCGTCACGGCGATGCCGGAACCGAAGTCGATCAGCGAGTTGCCGTCCACGTCCTCCAGCACGCCGCCGTTGGCACGGGACACGTACACCGGCAGGGTGGTGCCGACACCGGCCGCCACCGCACCCAGCTTGCGGGCGTGCAGCTCCTGCGACTTCGGACCGGGGATCGCGGTGACCAGGCGGCGCTCCTGCGGGAGCGGCGTTGCGGCGCTCATGGGGTTTCTCCAGACTTCTCGGCTCGGTGCTTCGCAGGCTACGGCCGCCCTCCCCACCCGGGCACGCGCCACTCGGTAGCAGTGCGCCGTCCGACTTGTCCGGCACGGCCAGCGCGGGCGGCACGACTGCCCGCAGGCCACGCTCCACTACCCTGAGCGCGGGCGTGTCGCCGGTACGGCGGCATGGGTATGGCGGCACCGACGGCGGTCGGGCCGGGCGGGCGGGCGAGGGAGCGGGGCCGTACATGGCACAGGACGGGGCACACCACCACGGCGAGCACACCACCACCAGCCCCCCGAGCCCCTTGCCCCACCAACGCCCCGGCGGGGGCACCGCCCCCTTCGACCTCGCCGCCTGGGCCTGCGCCCCGCGCCCCGACGCCGAACCGGGCGTCTACCGGCTCGGCTACCGTCGCCTCGACCCGGAGCGGGCGGAGGCGGCCAAGGTGGCCACCTGGCCGCTGCTGCTGCGGGCGGGGCTGAATGCGCTGGTGGGGTGGCTGGCTTTCGTCTACGGCGTTGAGTTCGCTACGGACGGGGCGACGGTGATCGGAATACTTCCGTCGAAATCGGCCTTCGTCGCGACCTCGGTGGTCCTCACGCTGAACGTCCTGGTGATGGGCATCGTCATCAAGGTCTTCGGCCGGATGGGCCGCTGGCCCGAGGTGTGGCGCCGCTACGTCACTCCGCTGCTGTCGCGCACGGTGACGCAGGAGCGGCCCGTCGAGGAGGACGCCCCGGGGGCGGCCGAGGGTGTGCGGGGGCAGGATCCGTGGGACGGGCTGCGCCGGGGCGGTGCGGTCGGGGCAGCGGCCCGGCTGGACGGTGAGGCCGTGGGGGACGTCGACTACGTGCGGATCCGGCGTGCCTGGGAGTCCGCCCAGGCGGACCCGGTGTTCGTGCCCGCCTTCGCCGAGCAGGTGGCTTCCCGCGGTGCGGCGGCCTTCGCCCATCCTTCCGAGTCGCGCGAGCTGCCCGGCCGTGCCGAGCGGCACGATCTGCTGCTCGGCCAGGTCCGGCTGGGCACCGCGCAGGACGTCCCGAAGAACCCGTTGGGCCACCGGGCGGCCGGTTTCGCGCTGGACCCGGCGGTGCTGGGCACGTCGCTGCTGGCGGTGGGCCCGGCCGGTACGGGGAAGACGGCGCGGCTGGCCCGGCCGGTGGCGGAGGCGTTGTGCCTGCAGGCGTTGTCGGGTACGGCCTGTGCGGTGGTGGTCGGGGCGGCGGACGCCGATCTCGGCCCGGACGACTGGTACGACGTGGTGATCGCGCCCGGTGATCCGTCCTCGCTGTACGGGCTGGACCTCTACGGCGCCGCACGGGACCCCGACGAGGCGGCCGCCCGGCTGGCCGAGGCGTTGCTGCCGGACGAGCTGACCGCCCGCGCGGAGCACGCCCGGACCGTGTTGCAGCAGGTGGTGGGCCCGTTCCACGCGGCGTACGGCCGCTACCCGGGGGTGCGGGAGCTGCGGGCGCTGCTGGCGGGTGAGCCGGATGTGCTGGCGCCCCTGGTGAAGGCGCTCGGGGTGGTCGGCCGGCTGGCCGTCCACGAGCGGGACCTGGAGCACCGGGAGCGGCAGCGCGACCGGGCGGACGACCCCGGGGCGCTGCTGGCGGACCGGCTGGCGCTGTTGGAGCGGCCCGCCTTCGACGGGGCCTTCGCGACCGACGGAACCGGTCGGCCCCCGTTCGCGATGCGGGTGCTGGACCATCCGCTGCGGGTGCGGGTGAAGTTGCCCGAGCGGAGTCACCCGGAGGCGGCGCGGATGCTGTCCCGGCTGGTGGTGGGGCAGTTCGTGCAGGCGGCCGGGGCCCGCGAGGACCGTTCGCTGTTCGCGGGCCTGGTGGTGGACGACGCCTCGGCGGCGCTGGACGCCACCGCGGTGCGCGGCCTGCAGCGGATGCGCGGGGCGAACGCGGGCGCGGTGCTGTTGCTGCGGACGCTGGTGGACCTGCCGGAGGCGCTGCGGGCTCCGCTGTTCGGCGCGGTCGGCTGCCGGATGGCGTTCCCGGGGATCGCGCCGTGGGACGGGAAGCTGTTCTCGGAGGCCTGGGGGACGCACCTGGTGCAGGAGACCGCGGTCACCCACACCCCCGACACCTCCGGTGGGGTGATACGGCGGGCCGGGCGGGTCGGGCGGAAGGCGTTGTCGGGGACGACGGCGCAGACGGAGTCGGTGACGACGCGGGATGTGGAGCGGCTGCGGTGGTCGCCGTCGGATCTGGCGCACGCGCTGCCGGCGGGGCATGCGGTGGTGTCGTTGACGGCGGTGTCGGGGGAGCAGGTGCCGCCGTTGCTGGTGGATCTCCGGGGTTGACGGCGGGCTGCCGGGGAAGTCGCCTTCGAGGTGGATTCGGCAGTGCGGGTTGTCCGGGGCGTCCATAATGAAGGGGAGAGACCCTCACCAGTCCCACGTCCCTCTCCTCGCCCGGCCGCAACGGCGCGGTCAGGTCGATCCTTCGAAGGTGCCATGCCCCCCACACTCGCCTCCGTCGTCCGTAACACGTCGCTCCATCTGACGGTTCTCGCCGGTGCGGATCACCTGGAACGTCCGGTCCGCTGGGTGCACACCAGTGAGCTGGACGATCCGACGCCGTTCCTGGAGGGTGGCGAGCTGCTGCTCACCACCGGTATCAAGCTGGGCCGTACGGCGGCGCAGTTGCAGGCGTATGTGCACCGGTTGGCCGACGCGGGGGTGGTCGGGCTGGGGCTGGGGGTGGGGTTGTCGCACACGGAGGTGCCGCAGCCGCTGGTGGAGGCGGCGGCGCAGCGGGGGCTGCCGCTGTTGCGGGTGCCGGAGCCGACGCCGTTCATCGCGATCAGCAAGGTGGTGTCGGCGGCGCTGGCCGCGGAGCAGTACGAGGCGGTGACGACCAGCTTCGAGGCGCAGGAGGAGCTGACCCGGGCGGCGCTCGGCAAGGACGGTACGACGGCGGTGGTGCGTCGGCTGGCGGCCCGGCTGGGTGGTTGGGCGGCGCTGTACGACGGGTCGGGCGCGTTGTCGGTGGTGGCGCCGGACTGGGCGGCGCGCCGGGCGGGGCGGCTGGCGGCGGAGGTGGACCGGCTGCGTCGGCGGCCGGCGCCGTCGAGTGCGGCGTTGCAGGGGCGCGCGCCGGGGATAGACACGGCGGACGAGGACTACGTGGTGGTCCAGTCGCTGGGGGCGGACCGGCGGGCCCGGGGCTTCCTGGCGGTCGGGACCGAGGACCGGATCACGCCGACCGAGCGGTATGTGCTGAACGCGGCGGTGGCGTTGCTGACCCTCACCCTGGAGCGGTCGCGGGAGCTGCGGCAGGCCGAGGAGCGGATGGGCGCGGCGCTGCTGCGGATGGTGCTGGCCGGTGAGGTGGCGACGGCCCGCCAGGTGGCGGTGGGGTTGTTCGGGGGGCTGCCGGAGGGGACGATACGGGTTCTGGTGGCCGGGGCGGGGCCGGCGAACGCGGATGCCGCGGAGGCGCTCGGGGAGCTGGGCGACCGGGCCGAGCAGGCGGGCGCCCGGGTGGGGGAGAAGCTGCTGGTGGCGCGGGAGGACGGTGCGCACGGGCAGCGGCTGATGGTGCTGGCGTTGGACAACGGCGCGGTGCACCGGGCTTGTCTGGGCACGGTGGAGGAGCACGAGGGCCTGTCGTTGGGTGTCTCGGCGCCGGCCGCGCTGGAGGAGGCCGGGACGGCGCACGCGCAGGCCGAGCGGGCGTTGGCGGTGGCGTTGCGCGGCGGCCGCCGGTCGGTGGACCACGAGGAGGTCGGCGCGGGGTCGCTGCTGCCGCTGCTGGGCGAGGACGCGGTGACGGCCTTCGCGGAGGGGTTGCTGCGGCCGTTGCGGGAGCACGACCGGACGGCCCGCGGGGATCTGGTGGCGTCGTTGCGGGCGTGGTTGTCCCGGCACGGCCAGTGGGACGCGGCGGCGGCGGACCTGGGGGTGCACCGGCACACGCTGCGCTACCGGATGCGCCGGGTCGAGGAGCTGCTTGGGCGCTCGCTGGACGACACGGACGTGCGGATGGAGCTGTGGCTGGCGCTGCGTTCCGGCGAGGAGTGACGTACGGGGTGGCACGGGCGGTTCACGCGGCGGACGAGGCGGGCGGCTCACGCGGCGGGCGGCGGGCGGCGGACGAGGCTCCGGCGGGACGCGGACCGCGCCCCGGTAGGACGTGGTGGAGTGGCCCCGGGGGCGAACGCTCCTAGTCGGCCAATCCGGTCGGCGCGCCGCCCCGCCTACCCTCAAATCCGGGTCCCACGTCCGTGGGCCGTAGGACAGACGAGGAGAGGGCCGGTACCACGGTGACCACCACGTACGATTTCTGGCTCGCCGGCCGCCGGGCGAGCGGTGACGCCGACTTCGAGGTGCACAACAGCTGGGACGGCCGTCTGGTCGGCAGGGTGAGCATCCCGACCGAGGCCCAGGTCGAGGAGGCGCTGGACGCCGCCGTCGCCGCGCTGCCGGTGTTCGCCGCGACTCCGGCGCACCAGCGTGCCGCCGCCCTGGACCACGTGGCCAAGCGGCTGGCCGAGCGCACCGAGGAGCTCGCCCAGCTGGTCAGCGCCGAGAACGGCAAGCCGATCAAGTGGGCCCGCGGTGAGATCGGCCGTGCGGTGTCGGTCTTCCGCTGGGCCGCCGAGGAGGCGCGTCGCACCAACGGCGAGACCATGCGCCTGGACACCGACCCGGGCGGCGTGGGCCGCTTCGCGGTGGTGCGCCGTTTCCCGCGCGGCGTGGTGCTCGGGATCGCCCCGTTCAACTTCCCGCTGAACCTGGTCGCCCACAAGGTCGCCCCGGCGATCGCGGTCGGTGCCCCGATCATCCTGAAGCCGGCTCCGTCGACCCCGCTGTCGGCGATGGTGCTGGGCGAGATCCTGGCCGAGACCGACCTGCCGGTCGGCTCCTGGTCGATCCTGACCGTGCCGAACGACCGGATGCCGGCCCTGGTGCAGGACGAGCGCCTGCCGGTGATCTCCTTCACCGGTTCGGACAAGGTCGGCTACCAGATCATGGACTCGGTGCCGCGCAAGCACTGCACCCTGGAGCTCGGCGGCAACGCCGCGGCCGTGGTGCTCGCCGACTGGTCCTCGGAGGCCGACCTGGACTGGGCGGCCACCCGGATCGCGATGTTCGCGAACTACCAGGGCGGCCAGTCGTGCATCTCGGTGCAGCGGGTGATCGCCGACGCCTCGGTGTACGACGCGCTGGTGGAGAAGGTCGTCGCGAAGGTCAAGGCGCAGGTCACCGGTGACCCGGGCGACGACGCGACCGACGTCGGCCCGCTGATCGACGAGAACGCCGCGAAGCGCGTCGAGTCCTGGGTCGAGGACGCGGTCGCCAAGGGCGCCAAGGTGCTCACCGGCGGCTCCCGCGAGGGTGCGACCTACGCCCCAACCGTGCTGGCCGACCTGCCCGGGGACGCCATCCTGGCCAAGGCCGAGGTGTTCGGCCCGGTGCTGTCGCTGCACAAGGTGGACGGCGTGGACGAGGCCTTCGCGGCGGTCAACGACTCCGCGTTCGGCCTCCAGGCGGGTGTGTTCACCCACGACCTGCAGACCGCCTTCCGCGCCCACCGGGAGCTGGAGGTCGGCGGTGTGATCATCGGCGACGCGCCGTCCTACCGCGCCGACCAGATGCCGTACGGCGGCGTCAAGGACTCCGGTGTCGGCCGTGAGGGCGTCAAGTACGCGATGGACGACTACACCGTCGAGAAGGTCATGGTCCTGACCGGCCTCGACCTCTGAGCGACGTCGTGGCAGTGCCGTAGCGCTGCGGTGGGAGGGCCCGGTTCGCCGAACCGGGCCCTCCCGGCGTTTCGCGTCCCCGCGCGGGCCCTCCCGGCGTTTCGCGTCCCCGCGCGGGCTCAGCCGTCGTGCCCGGCGGCCGCGGCGACGGCCTCCTCGACGGCGACGTTCCCGGAGACCAGTTCCAGGGTCAGTCCGGCGGTGCCGGGCTCGTGCAGCAGGGCGGCCAGGACGGCGGCGACGTCGGCCCGGTCGACCGCGCCGCGGTCGACCGAGGGGGCGAGCCGGACCAGGCCGGTGCCGGGGCCGTCGGTGAGCCGCCCGGGGCGCAGCACGGTCCAGTCCAGGCCGGTGCGGGCCCGGACGGCGTCGTCGGCGGCGCCCTTGGCCCGCAGGTAGGTCTCGAAGACCTCGTCGGCGGGGTGGTGCGCCGCGGCGTCGGCGGCCATCGCCGAGACCATCAGGTACCGGCGGATCCCGGCGAGTTCGGCGGCGTCGGCGAGCAGTACGGCGGCGTCCCGGTCCACGGTGTTCTTGCGGGCGGCGCCGCTGCCCGGTCCGGCGCCGGCGGCGAAGACGACCGCGTCGGCGCCGGTCAGCAGTCCGGCGAGCTGCGTGGCGGTGGCGGCCTCCAGGTCGAGCAGCAGTGGTTCGGCGCCGGCGTCGACGAGGTCCCGGGCCTGTTCGGGGCGGCGGATGATGCCGGCCGGGCGTTCGCCGCGGGCGGCGAGCAGCCGTTCCAGTCGGAGCGCGATCTGTCCGTGGCCCCCGGCGATGACGGTACGCATGGTTCCGACGGTAGCCCGGGACGGGCCGGGCGGCCCGGGGAGGTCCGGGGAAGTCCGGGGCGGTGCCGCGGACAGGACACAAGAGGTCCGGGGCGGTGCCGCGGACAGGACACAATGGGCGCATGACTTCGCTCGCCCACCCGCAGCTGCGCTTCACGCCCACCGTGGCGGACCCCTCCGGCCCCCGGGAGCTGGTGATCCTGGGTTCCACCGGTTCGATCGGCACCCAGGCGATCGATGTGGTGCTCCGCAACCCGGACCGCTTCCGGGTGGTCGCGCTGTCGGCGGCGGGCGGCCGGGTGGAGCTGCTCGCCGAGCAGGCGGTGCGGTTGGGCGTGCACACCGTGGCGGTGGCCGATCCGGCGGCCGAGCCGGCGCTGCGCGAGGCGCTGGCCGCGAAGGCGGCGGGCGGTCCGCTGCCGACCGTGCTGGTGGGTCCGGACGCGGCGACCGAGCTGGCCGCCCTGGAGTGCCACTCGGTGCTGAACGGCATCACCGGTTCGATCGGCCTGCGGCCGACGCTGGCCGCGCTGGAGGCGGGCCGGGTGCTGGTGCTGGCCAACAAGGAGTCGCTGATCGTCGGCGGTCCGCTGGTGAGGGCGGTGGCGAAGCCGGGCCAGATCGTGCCGGTGGACTCCGAGCACGCCGCGCTGTTCCAGGCGCTGGCCGGCGGGACCCGGGCCGAGGTGCGCAAGCTGGTGGTCACCGCCAGCGGCGGCCCGTTCCGCAACCGCACCCGGGAGCAGTTGGCCGGGGTGACCCCGCAGGACGCGCTGGCGCACCCGACCTGGTCGATGGGCCCGGTCGTCACGATCAACTCGGCCACCCTGGTGAACAAGGGCCTGGAGGTGATCGAGGCGCACCTGCTGTACGACGTGCCGTTCGACCGGATCGAGGTCGTCGTCCATCCGCAGTCGGTGGTGCACTCGATGGTGGAGTTCACCGACGGTTCGACCCTGGCCCAGGCGAGCCCGCCGGACATGCGGATGCCGATCGCGCTGGGCCTGGGCTGGCCGGACCGGGTGCCGGACGCCGCTCCCGCCTGCGACTGGACCAGGGCCGCCACGTGGGAGTTCTTCCCGTTGGACGACGAGGCCTTCCCGGCGGTCGAGCTGGCCCGCGAGGTGGGTGCCCTGGGCGCCACCTTCCCGGCGGTCTTCAACGCGGCGAACGAGGAGTGCGTGGAGGCATTTCTGAAGGGCCGCCTCGCTTTCACGGGAATCGTGGACACTGTTGCCAAGGTCGTGGCCGAGCACGGTCAGCGGGACGGCGCCGCGGCGGCGGGAACTTCCCTGACGGTGGAGGACGTCCTGCACGCGGAGGACTGGGCGCGCGCCCGGGCCCGCGAGCTGGCGGCCGGCTGACGGTCGGCCAATGGCCCCGATTGCGGTAGGACGAGACGATGAGCGGAGCGGCATGACGGAGGACCAACGGTGGCAACGGTTTTGACGGTGGTCGGCATCCTGGTCTTCGTCATCGGGCTGCTCATCTCGATCGCCTGGCACGAACTCGGCCACCTCTCCACGGCCAAGCTGTTCGGCATCCGGGTGCCGCAGTACATGGTCGGCTTCGGCCCGACCCTCTGGTCGCGCCGGAAGGGCGAGACCGAGTACGGCATCAAGGCGATCCCGTTCGGCGGGTACATCCGGATGATCGGGATGTTCCCGCCGGGCGAGGACGGCCGGATCACCAAGCGCAGCAGTTCGCCCTGGCGAACCATGATCGAGGACGCCCGCGAGGCCTCCTACGAGGAGATCCAGGAGGGTGACGAGAGCCGGCTCTTCTACACCCGCAAGCCCTGGAAGCGCATGATCGTCATGTTCGCCGGTCCGTTCATGAACCTGATCCTGGCGTTCGGGCTCTTCCTGACCGTCATGATGGGCTTCGGCGTCAACATGAGCGTGCCGACGGTCAGCTCGGTCGAGAAGTGCGTGGTCAAGGTCGGCCAGCCCCGGGACACCTGCCCGGAGGGCGCCCCGCAGACCCCGGCCGCCCAGGCCGGGCTCAGGGCGGGCGACCGGATCCTCTCCTTCGACGGCGACCGGATCCACAGCTACGACCAGCTCCAGGCGGACATCCGCGAGTCGGCCGGCCGGACCGTGCCGGTCGTGGTCGAGCGGGCCGGGGAGCAGCTCACCCTCAACCCGACCATCGCGGTCAACGACGTCCAGAAGTACGACGGCAACGGCGTCCCGCTCAAGGGCCAGAGCGTCCAGGCCGGGTTCCTCGGATTCACTCCCGCGAGTGGTGTGGTCCGGCTGGGATTCGGGCAGTCGGTCGACCGGATGTACGACATGACCGAGAACGGGGTGAAGTCGCTGATCGCGTTGCCGGGCAAGATCCCGGGGCTGTGGAACGCGGTCGTCGGCGACGCCCCGCGCGATCCGGACTCGCCGATCGGCATGGTCGGCGCCGCCCGGGTCAGCGGCGAGGTCTTCTCGCTCGACATCCCCGGCACCCAGCGGATCGCGTTCTTCGTGAACCTGCTGGCCGGCATCAACCTGTCGCTCTTCCTCTTCAACATGCTGCCGCTGCTCCCGCTGGACGGCGGGCACATCGCCGGCGCGGCCTGGGAAGCGGTCCGGCGCCGGTTCGCACAGCTGTTCCGGCGGCCCGACCCGGGCCCCTTCGACGTCGCCAAGCTGATGCCGGTGGCGTACGTGGTGGCCAGCATCTTCATCGGCTTCACCCTGCTGGTGATGGTCGCCGACCTGGTGAACCCGGTGAAGATCAGTTAGGGCGTTCGGGTACCACGGGTGTGCTGGGCGCCATGACGGTGCCGTACCGTGGAGGCCGGGTGCGCGATCGTCAGCGCGCCCGGCCTCGGCCGTGTCACGGCCGGGCGGTCGACCACACCTCTACCCCGGGGAACCCTGCGCACATGACCGCGATCTCGCTCGGTATTCCGTCCCTGCCGCTCAAGCCGCTGGCCAAGCGCCGTTACTCCCGGCAGATCATGGTCGGCAACGTGCCGGTCGGCGGCGACGCGCCGGTCTCGGTGCAGTCGATGACCACCACCGTGACCTCGGACATCAACGCCACGCTGCAGCAGATCGCCCAGCTCACCGCGTCCGGCTGCCAGATCGTCCGGGTCGCCGTGCCCTCGCAGGACGACGCCGACGCGCTGCCGATCATCGCCAGGAAGTCGCAGATCCCGGTCATCGCGGACATCCACTTCCAGCCCAAGTACGTCTTCGCGGCGATCGACGCCGGCTGCGCGGCGGTGCGCGTGAACCCGGGCAACATCAAGGCCTTCGACGACAAGGTCGGCGAGATCGCCAAGGCCGCCAAGGACGCGGGCGTCCCGATCCGGATCGGCGTCAACGCCGGCTCGCTGGACAAGCGGCTGATGGAGAAGTACGGCCGGGCCACCCCGGAGGCGCTGGTCGAGTCGGCGCTGTGGGAGTGCTCGCTGTTCGAGGAGCACGACTTCCGCGACATCAAGATCTCGGTCAAGCACAACGACCCGGTCGTGATGATCAACGCCTACCGCCAGCTCGCCGCCGCGTGCGACTACCCGCTGCACCTCGGCGTGACCGAGGCCGGGCCGGCCTTCCAAGGCACCATCAAGTCGGCGGTCGCCTTCGGCGCGCTGCTGGCCGAGGGCATCGGCGACACCATCCGGGTCTCCCTCTCCGCCCCGCCGGCCGAGGAGATCAAGGTCGGCAACCAGATCCTGGAGTCGCTCGGACTGCGCGAGCGCGGCCTGGAGATCGTCTCCTGCCCGTCCTGCGGACGCGCCCAGGTGGACGTCTACAAGCTCGCGGAGGAGGTCACCGCCGGGCTGGAGGGCATGGAGGTGCCGCTGCGGGTGGCCGTCATGGGCTGCGTCGTGAACGGTCCGGGCGAGGCCCGCGAGGCCGACCTCGGGGTCGCCTCCGGCAACGGCAAGGGGCAGATCTTCGTCAAGGGCGAGGTCATCAAGACCGTTCCGGAGTCGAAGATCGTCGAGACCCTGATCGAGGAGGCGCTCAAGCTCGCCGAGCAGATGCAGGCGGCGGGCGTCGAGGCGGGTGCGCCGACGGTGGTCGCCGGGGAGTGACCCCCGCGCGGCTTGTGCGGGAGCGGACCCCGCGTAGCTTGTTCTGACAGCCGTAGGTTGTCCTGACCGTACGGGAGCACCCGTGCGGTGCATTCCGGAAGCGGGGCCGTCCGTTCGCGGACGGCCCCGCGGCCGTAGCCGGGTGGGGCCACGGAGTAGGGTGCGGCCAGAGTCGTCTCAGTGAGGTGCTGTCTCGATGCTCGATCGAGGTGTGATGCTCCCGAGCTCCTTCCAGGCCGCCCGGGCCCTGGCCACCACCCGCGTGCTGGAGCCGCCGGACCTCCCGGACGCCCTGGAGGTCCTCCACCGCGACCCGGTCGCCAACGCGTTCGTCGCCACCAGGGTCGAGGCCGTCGGGCTGGACCCGTGGCGGCTCGGCGGGGAGCTGTGGGGCTGGTACGACGGGGACGGCGTGCTGGACGCGCTCTGCTACGCCGGGGCGAACCTGGTCCTCGTCGACGCCGGGTCGGAGGCGGTCGCGGCGTTCGCGGAGCGGGCCCGCCGGCAGGGGCGGCGCTGCTCCTCGATCGTCGGGCCGGCGGCGGCCACGGCGGCCTTCTGGGCGCTGCTGGAGCGCAGTTGGGGGCCGGCCCGGGACGTGCGGGCGCACCAGCCGCTGTTGGCGACCTCGGTGCCGTCGGCGGAGATCGCGCCGGATCCGCTGGTGCGCAGGGTGCGGCGCGACGAGGCCGAGGCGCTGATGCCGGCCTGCGTGGCGATGTTCACCGAGGAGGTGGGGGTGTCGCCGCTGGCGGGGGACGGCGGGCTCCTCTACCAGGCCCGGGTGGCCGAACTCGTGTCCGCCGGGCGGTCGTTCGCGCGGTTCGGGGAGGACGGGCAGGTCGTCTTCAAGGCGGAGATCGGGGCGGTGACGGAGGGGGCCTGTCAGATCCAGGGGGTCTGGGTCGCTCCGGAGCACCGGGGGCAGGGGCTCTCCGAGACCGGGATGGCGGCGGTCCTGGACGTCGCGTTGCGGGAGGTGGCGCCGGTGGCGTCGCTGTACGTCAACGACTTCAACCTGCGGGCCCGGGCCGCGTACCGGCGGGTGGGGTTCCGGGAGGTCGGGGCGTTCATGAGCGTGCTGTTCTGAGGGGGAGGCCCGGGCGGGGCGGGCGCGGTGCGCGAGGTGCTGTTGGGATCTTCGGCCGCGCCGCAGGGCCACGGGTAGTAACGTCCGGAGCATGGATCAGCTGACCGGGGTGACGATCGAGGCCATCGACCTTGCGGCCTGGGCGCCGCAGGCGCTGGAGGTCCAGGCGGTGGCGTTCGGGCTGACGCCCGAGGAGGTCGCGGTACGGCTGCACATCGTGGGGCGGCACGCCCAGCAGCCGGGGGTGATCGCGCTGGGGGCGATGAGCGGGGGGCAGCTGGTCGGGTTCGGGTACGGGATGCCCAACCAGCGGGAGCACTGGTGGAGCACGGTGATCGAGCCCTACCTGTCCGCCCGCGGCTACGGGGACTGGCTGGACAGGGTCTTCGCCGTCACCGAGCTGCACGTGCTGCCGGAGTTCCAGGGGCAGGGGGTCGGCTCGCGGATCATCCGGACCCTGTGCGAGGCGTCGGGCCTGGACCGGAGCATCCTCTCGGCGATCGACGCGGAGACGCCGGCGCGGCGGCTGTACCGGGCGTTGGGGTACCAGGACCTGGCGCGGGCGGTGCGGTTCCCGGCGACGGACCGGCTGTACGCGGTGATGGGGGCCCGGCTGCCCCTGCGGGGAACCGGGGCCTAGCAGCCCAAGTGCCTTTGGCCTCAAGGGCCTTGGGGTCAGAGGGAGTCGGCGAATTCGAGGTGTAGCTCGGCGTCCTCGCGGCGGTCCGCGGCGAGGGCGCGGAGGGCGAGGTCGACGGCCCGGAAGAGGGTCCAGCCGCGCAGGCGCTCCCGGTCGACCTCGAGGGACTCGGCGAGCCGGCCCAGACGGCGGCGGACGGCCGCGGGGGCGCCGGGGGAGCCGAGCAGGGTGTCGGCGCGGTCCAGGGCGAGACGGGCCAGGTCGTAGGCGCGCTCGCCGGCCAGCGGGCTCGGGTCGACGGCCAGCCAGGGGGCCCGGTCGGCGGCCAGGACGTTGCCGTGGTGGAAGTCGCCGTGCAGGAGGAAGGACTCGTCGGCGGAGTCGGCCAGGCTCCGGGCGGTGTCCAGGGCCCCGGCGATCAGCTGCCGCGCTTCGGCCGCGGCGGGGTGGGGGTGTTCCGCGAGGCGGGCGGCGGCGGCGATCCGCTGGGCGGCGGCGGGGAAGGGGTGGCCCTCGGGGAGCTCCGTCCAGAGTCGGTGCAGCAGGCTGGTGGCCTCCAGCGCGGCCTTGGGCTCGGCGAGGGAACGCAGCGGGATCTCGCCGTGGAGGCGTTCGAGCAGGAGGACCCCCTCGGCGGGGACGGCGTCGAGCAGGAGGACGGCTCCGCGGCCCGCCCAGTGGGCGAGGGCGGTGTGCTCCTGGGCGGTCTCGGGGGTGGGCAGGCCGATCTTGAGGACGGCGGGGGAGAGGTCGTCGCGGTGGACGTACGCGACGAGGCTGAGGCTGCCGCCGGGGTCGAGGATCCGTTCGAGCGTGAGGTTCCAGGCGGCGAGGTGGGTGGCGGCCTTCGCGGGGAGGTCGGCCAGCCATTGGCGGCCGGCCTCGCCGTGGGTGGCGGTGACGGTGTTCGTCAGCCAGGTGGGGACGGTGATGGTGGGTTCGGCTCCCGACATGGGTCCATTGTCGGGGTTTGGGAGGGCGGGGGCGCTCGGGAGGGTGCCGGCTTCCGGGCGGGAGGCGGGAGGCGGGAGGCGGGCGCGGGGGCTCAGGGTCAGCCGGGGGTGCCGGGGAAGGGGGTGGCGGGGGCGCCCCAGTGGTGGGCGCGCAGGGTGGCTTCGCGGAGGGCGGTGGCGGCGAGGAGGCGGTAGGGGGCGGGGACGGCGGGGACCAGGTCGGCGTAGGCGGTGGTCAGGCGGGTCTCCAGGTGGACGGCGAGCTTGGCGGCGTCGGTGGGGGAGGTGACGGGGAAGGGGAGCCGGTAGCCGCCGGCGGCGGGGGTGGGGGCGGCGGTGAGGGTGCCGAGGAGGCGTTGCCAGGCGTCGCGCTGGGCCTGGTGGGCGGCGTGGGTGGTGCGGGCGTCCGCGCGTTGGGGGTCGTCGGGGAAGTGGGCGCCGACGACGCCGTAGCCGTAGACGGCGGCGTGTTCGGCGCCGAGGGCGGCCTGGAGGACGGGGACGGCGGCGGCTCTGCCGGCGGGGGTGCCTTCGGTGACGGCGTCGGGCGTCAGGACGGGGGTGGTGTCGCCGAGGGCCGCGGCGTGCAGGGCGTTGGAGGCGGAGACGGAGGCGAGCAGCCGGGCCAGGGGCGGGCCGACCTCGTCGAGGTCGTGGAGGTGGGCCTCGGCGGTCCGGTGCTCCATGAGGGCCAGCTCGGGGAGGGTGGGGAGGGAGCGGTACGGGGTGCTGGTGGGGGAGGGGCTCGCGCTCGGCAGGCCCTGGACGAGGGCGGCGCGGTGCTGGACGGTGTCGTCGCGCAGGGGCTGGAGCAGGGCGGTCCGGGCGCCCGGGACGGTGAGCAGGTTGTCGTAGGCGCCGAGCAGGAGGTCGGTGGCGGCGATCGCGCGCAGTCGGACCGGGGTGTCCGGGTCGCGGGGCGGGGCGGGGTCGGCGTGCCGGTCGCCGACGGAGGCGGTGCAGGCGGTGAGGGTGGTGAGCAGTCCGAGGGCCAGGAGGGTCCGTCGGCTGGGCGGCTGCATCGGGGGCGCTCCGGGCGGGTACGGGAGGACGGCCTCCCCGCCAGCCCTCGTTGGCGTGAATGATTACAGAATCCCCACGTTCCCGGGTCCGGTTCGGGGATGCCGGGCCGGGTGTGAGGTTGCTCGCAGTGGGTGGTGTGCGGGCGGCCGGGGGAGGTCAGGAATCGGTGGTTGGGGGCTTGACCGGATAGGCTTTGGGCCGAGCTGCCGTGATTCCGGTGTGGCACCGGGGGTGCGCGGCGACCTTCTGACAACAGCAGACGCGGCCGAGGAGTCCACCCGGATGAGCACCACCCACACCGACCGGCTGCGAGCGTTGCTGGAGCCGCTGGCCGAGCAGGCCGGACTGGACCTGGAGGACGTCAGGGTCACTCGGGCGGGCAGCCGCCGGCAGGTGCAGATCGACGTCGACACCGACGGCGGTGTGGACATGGACGCCATCGCCGAGTTCAGCCGGGTGGTCGGTGAGGCCCTGGACGAGTCGGACCTGATGGGGGACGACGCGTACCTGCTGGAGGTCGGCTCGCCGGGTGCGGAGCGTCCGCTGGTCCTGCCCCGGCACTGGCAGCGCGCCGAGGGTCGGCTGGCCAGGATCCACCTGGTGGACGGCGGGGAGATCGTCGCCCGGGTGCTGGAGGCCGACGAGGACGGCGCACTGGTCGAGGTGCAGCCGGTGAAGGGGCGCGGCCGTCCGAAGGAGCGCCGTCTGGCGTACGCGGAGGTGACCCGGGCGCGCGTCCAGGTCGAGTTCAACCGCAAGGACGACGAGCTCCTGGACGAGGCCGCGGACTTCGACGAGGGGGAGGACGGCGCCGAGTGACCCCCGGGTGCCGTACGACCATGACGAACGTGACGAAAGACGAGGAGGCGTAGCCGTGGACATCGACATGAGTGCCCTGCGCACGCTGGTCAACGAGAAGAACATCCCTTTCGACCTGCTGGTCGAGTCCATCGAGTCCGCCCTCCTCACCGCGTACCACCGCACCGAGGGCTCGCGCCGCCGGGCCCGGGTGAACCTGGACCGCAAGAGCGGCCACGTCACCGTGTGGGCCATGGAGGACCCGGCGGAGCTGGACGAGGGCGTCGAGCCGAAGGAGTTCGACGACACCCCGAACGGCTTCGGCCGGATCGCGTCCAGCATCGGCATCCAGGTGATGATGCAGCGCCTGCGCGACGCCGCCGACGACCAGACCTTCGGTGAGTACGCGGGCAAGGAGGGCGACATCGTCACCGGTGTCGTCCAGCAGGGCAACGACCCGAAGAACGTGCTGGTCGACATCGGCAAGCTGGAGGCCATCCTGCCGCCGCAGGAGCAGGTCCCGGGCGAGGACTACCGGCACGGCACCCGGCTGAAGTGCTACGTGGTGGCCGTGCGCCGGGGTGTGCGCGGTGCTTCGGTGACGCTGTCGCGCACCCACCCGAGCCTGGTGAAGAAGCTGTTCGCGCTGGAGGTCCCGGAGATCGCGGACGGCAGCGTGGAGATCGCGGCGATCGCCCGTGAGGCCGGCCACCGGACCAAGATCGCGGTCTGGTCGCGCCGCCAGGGCCTGAACGCCAAGGGCGCCTGCATCGGCCCGATGGGCTCCCGGGTGCGCGCGGTGATGGGCGAGTTGCACGGCGAGAAGATCGACATCGTCGACTGGTCCGAGGACCCCCGGGAGATGGTGGCCGCCGCCCTGTCGCCCGCGCGGGTGACCAGCGTGGAGATCGTGGACGCCGCCCAGCGCTCCGCCCGGGTGATCGTGCCGGACTACCAGCTGTCGCTGGCGATCGGCAAGGAGGGGCAGAACGCCCGCCTGGCCGCGCGCCTGACCGGCTGGCGGATCGACATCCGTCCGGACACCGAGGGCCAGGCCGAGGAAGCGCAGGCCCGGTAATCAGTGTCGTCGTCGGCGTCCCCGCCGGTCCTCCGGATTCGGCGGGGCGGCGCCATGTCGCTTCGGAGGGGTAGACTTGCCTTCGTCTGGCCGGACGCATGTCCGAGCACGCCCGGAACGCACCTGCGTGGGCTGCCGCAAGCGCGCGGCCAAGCACCAGCTGTTGCGTGTCACGGCGGTCGAGGGCGAGTGCGTCCCTGATCCCCGTGGCGCACTCCCGGGCCGGGGCGCTCATCTGCACCCCGATCCGACCTGCCTCGACCTCGCGGTCCGCCGTCGGGCGTTCCCCCGGGCCTTCCGGCTCCAGGGCGCGCTCGACACCGAGCGGCTCCGCGGGTTCATCGGGGAGCGGGCGGGCGAAGCCTCGTAGCAGGGCCGCCTCCCGCGACGGCCGCCGCTCGCGCGGCGGAGAACCACCGCAACAAGCACAGCGCTCGGGAAGCCGCGCGCCGTGCACCAGTCAGGTACCTCGCGATGTGGAAGTAGGTCGAGATTGCGATGAGCTCTCGATGAGTACGCGATGAGTACGCGATGGGTACGCCCATGAAGTAGCGACAGTCCGGCGGACGAGACCCCCGGACTCATAGACAGGAGTGAAGTGGCTAAGGTCCGGGTTTATGAACTCGCCAAGGAGCTTGGCTTGGAGAGCAAGGCCGTCATGGCCAAGCTCACCGAGCTCGGTGAGTTCGTCCGTTCGGCGTCCTCGACGATCGAGGCGCCGGTCGTGCGCAAGCTGACTGACGCGCTTGGTGTTGCCCCCACTGGTGGTTCCGCCGCCAAGCCGGGCCCGCGGAAGTCCGCGGCGCCCTCCCCCGCCGCCGGCTCGGGTTCCCCGAAGCCGGGGGCCCCGACCCCGGGTCCGCGCCCCAGCGCGACCCCTGGTCCCCGTCCGACCCCGGCTGCCGCCGCGCCTTCCGCGCCGGCCGCCCCCGCCGCCCCGAAGCCGGCCACGCCGGCTCCGGGTGCGCCGACCCCGGGCCCGCGCCCGGCCGCACGTCCCGCCGCTCCGGCGGCCCCGGCCGCGCCCGCGGCCGAGTTCTCCTCGCCGGCTCCGGCCGGTGACGCCCCGCGTCCGGCCGCCCAGGCCCCGCGCCCCAGTGGCCAGGCCACCGGCGGTGCCCGTCCGGGCCCGCGTCCGGCCGGTCCGCGTCCGGGCAACAACCCGTTCACCTCGGGCAGCGCGACCGGCATGGGCCGCCCCGGTGAGCGCCGTCAGGGCGGTCAGGGCGGTGCTCCGCGTCCGGGCGGTGCCCAGGGCGGCGACCGTCCGCGTCCCGGTGGCGACCGTCCGCGTCCCGCCGGTGCTCCGGGTGCCGGTGCGCCCCGTCCGGGTGGTGCTCCGGGTGCCGGTGCCCCCCGTCCGGGTGGTGCCCCGCGTCCCGGTGGCGACCGTCCGCGTCCCGCCGGTGCTCCGGGTGCCGGTGCCCCCCGTCCGGGTGGCGCCCCGCGTCCCGACGGCATGCCGCGTCCGGCCGCGCCGCGTCCCGGTGGTCCGACCCCGTCCGGCATGCCTCGCCCGAACCCGGGCATGATGCCGCAGCGTCCGGCCGGCCCGCGTCCGGGTCCGGGTGGCCGTGGTCCGGGTGGCCCCGGCGGCCGTCCGGGTGGTCCGGGTGCCGGCGGTGCCCGTCCCGGCTTCCAGGGCCGTCCGGCCGGTCCGGGCTCGCGTCCGGCCGGTGGCGGTGGCTTCGGCGGTCCGCGTCCCGGTGGCGGCGCTCCCGGCGGTGGCGGTGGCTTCGGCCCGCGTCCCGGTGGCTTCGGCGGTCGTCCCGGTGGCCCGGGTGCCCGTGGTGGCACGCAGGGTGCCTTCGGTCGTGGCCCGGGCGGTCGCCCGGCTCGCGGTCGCAAGTCGAAGCGGGCGAAGCGCCAGGAGTACGAGGCCATGCAGGCCCCGTCCGTCGGCGGTGTGATGCTGCCTCGCGGCAACGGCCAGACCGTTCGCCTGTCGAGCGGCGCCTCGCTGATGGACTTCGCGGAGAAGATCAACGCCAACCCGGCCGCGCTCGTCTCCGTCATGTTCAACCTCGGTGAGATGGTCACCGCGACCCAGTCGGTCTCCGACGCCACGCTGCAGCTGCTGGCGGACGAGATGGGCTTCGTCCTGGAGATCGTCAGCCGGGACGACGAGGACCGCGAGCTGCTGGAGTCGTTCGACATCGACTTCGGCGCCAACGAGGGCGACGAGGACCAGCTGGCCCCGCGCCCGCCGGTCGTCACCGTCATGGGTCACGTCGACCACGGTAAGACCCGCCTGCTGGACGCGATCCGCAAGTCCAACGTGGTGGCCGGTGAGGCGGGTGGCATCACCCAGCACATCGGTGCCTACCAGGTGGCGACGGTCGTGAACGGCGAAGAGCGCCCGATCACCTTCCTCGACACCCCGGGTCACGAGGCGTTCTCCGCCATGCGTGCCCGTGGTGCCAAGTCCACCGACATCGCGATCCTGGTGGTCGCGGCCAACGACGGTGTCATGCCGCAGACGGTCGAGGCGCTGAACCACGCCAAGGCCGCGGGTGTGCCGATCGTGGTCGCCGTCAACAAGATCGACGTCGAGGGCGCCGACCCGACCAAGGTCCGCGGTCAGCTGACCGAGTTCGGTCTGGTGGCCGAGGAGTACGGCGGCGACACCATGTTCGTCGACATCTCCGCGCGCCAGGGCCTGAACATCGACCAGCTGCTGGAGGCCGTGGTCCTGACCGCGGACGCCTCGCTGGACCTGCGGGCCAACCCCGAGCAGGACGCGCAGGGTATCGCCATCGAGGCGCACCTGGACAAGGGCCGCGGCGCCATGGCGACCGTGCTCGTGCAGCGCGGTACCCTCCGCGTCGGCGACTCGATCGTCGTGGGCGACGCCTACGGCCGCGTCCGCGCGATGCTGGACGAGAACGGCAACAGCCTCGCCGAGGCCGGCCCGTCCCGCCCGGTGCTGCTGCTCGGTCTGACCTCGGTGCCCCGCGCCGGCGACAGCTTCATCGTCGTCGACGAGGACCGCACCGCCCGTCAGATCGCCGAGAAGCGTTCGGCCCGCGACCGCAACGCCGCCTTCGCGCAGCGTCGGGTCCGGGTGTCCCTGGAGGACCTGGACAAGGCCATCGCCGCCGGCTCCATCGAGCAGCTCAACCTCATCATCAAGGGTGACGTCTCCGGTTCGGTCGAGGCCCTCGAGGACGCCCTGGTCAAGCTGGACGTCGGCGAGGAGGTCGAGCTCCGGGTCCTGCACCGCGGTGTGGGTGCCATCACCGAGTCCGACGTGGACCTGGCGATGGGCTCGGACGCCATCATCATCGGCTTCAACGTGCGCGCCGAAGGCCGTGCGCGCGCCGCGGCCGACAAGGAAGGCGTGGACGTCCGGTACTACTCGGTCATCTACCAGGCGATCGAGGAGATCGAGAACGCCCTCAAGGGCATGCTCAAGCCGGAGTACGAGGAGGTGCGCCTCGGCGCCGCGGAGATCCGCGAGGTCTTCCGCTCCTCCAAGTTCGGCAACATCGCCGGTGTCCTGGTCCGCGACGGCATCATCCGCCGCAACGCCAAGGCCCGCCTGCTGCGCGACGGCAAGGTCGTGGCGGAGAGCCTCACCATCGAGGGTCTGCGCCGCTTCAAGGACGACGCGACCGAGGTCCGCGAGGGCTTCGAGGCCGGTGTCACCCTGGGGTCGTTCAACGACATCAAGGTCGAGGACATCATCGAGACCTACGAGATGCGCGAGAAGCCGCGCGCCTAGTCGGTGTCAGCCGGGGCCGGTCGACGGGTGGTATTTCCGTCGACCGGCCCCGGTCTCGCTGTGTAGGGTCCGGGAAGTAGTCGGACACAGCGGAGCCGGCCCGGTTCCGGGCTGCTCCCCGAGGCCTTCCAGGTCGGCGAGACCTGTCATACATGTTCGTGGGAACACTCACCTTCGACCTGCTGCTGGGCGACGTCCACTCGCTCAAGGAGAAGCGTTCGATCGTGCGGCCCATCGTGGCCGAACTGCAGCGCAAGTACAGCGTGTGCGCTGCCGAGACCGGGAACCAGGACCTGCACCGCCGGGCCGAGATCGGTCTGGCGGTGGTGGCCGGCGAAGCCGGGTACGTCACCGAGGTCCTGGACAGCTGTGAGCGGTTGGTCGCCGGCCGCCCCGAGGTGCAACTCCTCTCCGCGAGGAGGCGCTACCACAACGACGACGATGAATGAGGCCCGTGGAGCCGGTCGGCGGAAGTCGCCGTTCTCACACGGATCAGGACCGAGAGCGCCCGCAAGGCCGGGCGCGGGCCGGTACTTTGGGGCGTGGGCCCCGACGGGTGCGCAGCTCACCCGGGTACCGGGCCCACTGCACGAGGAGGCAACGTGACCGACACCGCAAGGGCGCGCAAGCTCGCCGACCGCATTCAGGTGGTCGTCGCCCAGACCCTGGAACGGCGGATCAAGGACCCCCGTCTGGGGTTCGTGACCATCACCGACACCCGGGTGACCGGAGACCTGCGCGAGGCCACCGTCTTCTACACCGTCTTCGGTGACGAGACCGAGCGCGAGGCCACCGCGGCCGCGCTGGAGAGCGCCAAGGGCGTGATCCGTTCCGAGGTCGGCAAGATCGGCGTGCGCTTCACGCCGACGCTGACCTTCGTCGCGGACGCGCTGCCGGACAACGCCCGGAACATCGACGACCTGCTCGACCGGGCCCGCACCTCGGACGCCGCCGTGCGCACCCAGGCCGCGGGGGCGGACTACGCCGGCGGCGCGGACCCGTACCGGGTTCCGGCGTCCGAGCGTGACGACGAGGACGAGTAGTCATGGCGGGTGAGCCGGCGCGGGCCGCCCCGCGAGCCGGATCGACCACGGGGGCGTCCTCCACCAGCACGGTGGAGGGTGCCCTCGCGGCGCTCCCGGGCCCGCGCACCGAGGAGAGCGGGTTCGAGCTGATCTGGCAGCAGGTGGTGGCGGAGATCGGGCGGGCCCGTTCGATCGACCTGATCTGCCACATCTGCCCGGACGGCGACGCGCTGGGCTCCTCGCTGGCGGCCGCGCTGGCGCTGCGCGCGCTCGGCAAGCAGGTGCGGGTCTCCTTCGGCGACGACCCGCAGATCGTGCCCGAGTCGCTGGTCTTCCTGCCCGGCCAGGAGCTGATCGTGCCGGCGTCCGCGGTGCCGGACGTGCCCGAGCTGGTGCTCTGCTTCGACGTGGCCGCGGAGAGCCGGCTCGGCCTGCTGCACGACAAGGCCTTCGCCGCGCCCGTCCTGGTGGTGTTCGACCACCACGCCTCCAACCCGGGCTTCGGCACCCACCAGCTGATCGACCCGACCGCTCCGGCCACCGCCGTGCTGGTCGACGAGCTGCTGCGCCGGCTCGGCGTCGAGCTGGACGAGGAGCTGGCCACCTGCCTCTACACGGGTGTGGCCACCGACACCGGCTCGTTCAAGTACCGGGCCACCACGCCCGCCACCCACGAGCTGGCCGCCCGGCTGCTGGCCACCGGGATCCGGCACGACCTGATCTCCCGGCAGCTGTGGGACACCTCGTCCTTCGGTTACCTCAAGGTGCTCGCGGGCGCGCTCGACCGGGCCGTCTACGAGCCGGAGGCGGCCGACGGGCTGGGGCTGGTGTGGACCTGGGTGCCGTACCAGGACCTCGCGCTGTTCAGCGTCACGGTCGAGGAGATCGAGGGACTGATCGACATCCTGCGCCGCCCGGCCGAGGCCGAGGTGGCGCTGGTGCTCAAGCAGGACCCGGACGGCACGCTGCGCGGCTCCTCGCGCTCCCGGGGTGTGGTGGACGTCGCCGCGGCCTGCGCCGAACTGGGCGGCGGCGGGCACGTCCACGCGGCCGGATTCAGCGTCCGGGAGGACGTGGCCGCGGTGGTCGAGCGGTTCCGGGGCGCGCTGCGACCGGTACGTTGATCATCTCTGCTGATGTTGTTGAGAGAAAGAACCCGATGAAGCGCAAAGGCACCGGCCCGGACGGCCTGGTGATCGTCGACAAGCCCGAGGGCATCACCTCGCACGGGGTCGTCGCCAAGCTGCGGTGGCTGGCCGGGACCCGGAAGGTCGGACACGCCGGCACCCTGGACCCGATGGCCACCGGCGTGCTGGTGATCGGCATCGAGCGGGCCACCCGGCTGCTCGGCCACCTGATGCTCACCGCCAAGACCTACGAGGCGACCGTCCGGCTCGGCCAGACCACCGTCACCGACGACCGCGAGGGCGAGGTCACCTCCTCGGCCCCGGCCGACGCCGTCACCCGGGAGGCGATCGACGCCGGGATCGCGGCACTCACCGGCGAGATCATGCAGGTGCCGTCCAAGGTCAGCGCGATCAAGATCGACGGCAAGCGCTCGTACGCCCGGGTGCGCGAGGGCGAGGACTTCGAGCTCGCGGCCCGGCCGACCACGATCCACTCCTTCATCGTGCACGAGCAGCGCGCGGCGGTCGCGGAGGACGGCACGCCGGTGATCGACCTGGACGTCACCGTCGAGTGCTCCTCCGGCACCTACATCCGGGCGCTGGCCCGGGACCTGGGCGCCGGGCTCGGCGTCGGCGGCCACCTGACCGCGCTGCGGCGCACCAAGGTGGGGCCGTACGGGGTGGAGTCGGCGCGCACCCTGGAGCAGCTGGAGGCCGAGGTCACCGGCGAGGACGCCAAGGGGCTGGAGGTGCTGCCGATCGCGGAGGCCGCGGCGGCCGCCTTCCCGCGCTGGGACCTGGACGAGGCCTCGGCGCAGAAGCTGTCGCACGGCGCCCGGCTGAAGGCGCCCGGGATGGGCGTGGACGGGCCGATCGCGGTGTACGGGCCGGACGGGCGCTTCCTCGCGCTGGTCGAGGAGAAGGGCGGGCAGGCGAAGCCGGTCGCGGTCTTCGTCGGCTGACGGCCCCACCGCTGTTCGGAGCCCCCGTCGGGAGTCATCCCGACGGGGGCTCCGACGTTCCCGCGGCACCTTCACCCGCACGAGGGAGCGCGCGGAGCGAACGCCCGTGGTGAGCGGCGCGGGCGCGGTCGGGGCGCCGCTCCGGCGGGCAGGCTCCCGACGGCGAGCGAGCGACGGCCGAAGGGGTACGGGATGCCGGGGTTTCCGGAGGGCGATCCGGGGCGGTACCTGCTGCGGATCCGCGACCTCGACGGGCGGCTGCACGGCTTGGGGTTCGTCGCCGACCCGCAGGGGAGCGTGCTGACGGCGCACGAGAGCGTGGCCGGCCTGGACCGGATCGTGCTGCACACCCCCGGCGGGCAGACCAGGGTGCTCGGCCCGGACGCCGTGCTGCCACTGCCCGGGTACGGCCTCGCCCTGCTGCGCACCGAGGCGGTCGGCGGGCTGCCGGTGCCGCCGCTGCCGCTGGCCCCCGCCGCGGCCGCGCGGGAGGTGCTGCTGCCCGCGCTGGCGGGGGAGGACGGCCGGGTGGTCGCGCTGCGCTGCGGGCTGCTCGGGGTCACCGCGGCGGCGTACCACGGGCACCGGCTGGGCGGGGTGCTGCTGCTGGACGTGCCGCTGGTCGGCGGGGTCGCGGTACCGGCCGGATCACCGGTGCTGGACGCCCGCAGCGGGGCGGTGGTCGCCCTGGCCGCGCCCGCCCTGGGCGGGCCCCGGCACGGCGGGGCGCTGCCGGCCGTGGCGGTGGGGGCGGACCCGTCGGACCGGACGGGCGGCGCCGAGGCGCTGGCCGGAGTGCTGGCGGGCAACGCGGCCGCGGTGCCCGGCTACGGCCCGGCGCTCAACCTGGCCGGGGTGCTGCGGCTGACCGCCGCCCAGGTGACGGCGGCCGGTGCCGGGCCGGGCCGGGTGGCCCACCTGGCCGCCGACCGGGTGGACCGGCCGGACGGCCTGGCCGGGGACGCTCCGGCCGCGACCGTCACCGTGCTGGTCGGCGCCCCCGGCAGCGGGCGCACCACCGAACTGGCCGCCCTGGCCGCCCGCCGCCACGGCGGCACCCACCCGCTGCCCACCCTCTGGCTGCGCGGCGCCGACCTGCACGCCGACGACCGGTCGCTCGCCGAGCCGGTGGAGCGGGCGCTGGCCGCCGCGGCGGCCGGACTCGGCACCCCGGCGCCCGCGCCCGAGCCGGTGGCCGCGCTGTGCGCGGCGGCCGGCCGGCCGCTGCTGGTGGTCCTGGACGGCCCCGAGGAGGCCCCGCTGCCGGTGGACGCGCGCTGGCTGCGCGGCGCCGGCCAGTGGCTGACCGGCGCCGGGGCCCGGCTGGTGACGGCCTGCGGGGAGGAGCTGTGGGAACTGCTCGCGGCCGAGACCTGGGGCAGCGGCACCCCGGGCCCCCGCCGGACGGAGGAGCCGCACCCGCACGGGGACCTGGGCAGCGCCCCCACCGTGCGGATGGACGGCCGCGGCCACGGCGGGCCGAGCCTGGCCGGACAGCGGCTCGGCCCGCTGCCCCCCGAGGCGGCCGAGCGGGTGCGCCGCCGGTACGGGCTGCCCCCCGGGCACCCGGCCGCCGCCGAGGACGCCCGGCACCCGCTGGCCGTCCGGCTGGCCGGGGAGCTGTGGGCCCAGGGGCTGCACGACGGGCCGGTGCGCCGGGGCGACCTGTTCGGCGCCTTCCTGGACCTGCGCTGCCTGCGGGTGGCCCAGCGGCTGGCCGAGGACGCCCGGCCGCGCCGCCCGGGCGCCCACCGCCGGGGCGCGGTGCGGCCCGGCACACCGCGGCACCGGCGGGTGCGCCGGCTCGCGGCGGCGGTGGCCGGGCGGGTGCACGAGGCGGCCCGGCGGATGCTCGGCGGCCGGTCGGACGGCGGGCTGGACCACGCCGTCTTCGAGGAGCTGTTCCCGGTCGAGGGCGGCTGGGCCGCGGCGGTGCTCGCCGAGGGCCTGTTCGTCCCGGCCGGGCCCGGATTCCGCTTCGCGCACGGGGAGTTCGCGGACTGGCTGCAGGGCCGGCACCTGGACCTGGACGCGGCGCTGCGGCTGCTGCTCGGCGAGGCCGAGGACACCCCGCCCTGGCCGGCCGACGAGCCGGAGGAGCCCGGCGGCCACCGCGCGGGGGAGCCGGCCGCCGGGGCGAGCGCCGTCCCCCGGCACCGGATCGGCCCGGTCGTCGCCGCGCTGCGCCGGGTGGCCGAGACCTGGGGCGCCGGCGCCCTCGACCCGTGGCTGCACCGGATCTGGCGCGCCCTGGACCTCCGCCCGCCGGGCAGTGAACCCGCCTGGTGGGCGGCCGGGTTGCTCACCGCGGGTCTGACCGTCGGCCCGGACCCGGCCGAACACCGCGCACTGCTCGACCAGTTGGCGTCCCGGATCGCCGAACGGGCGGGCCCGGCGGACACGGCGGCGCTCCGGGCGGCCGGGCTCGGCCGCTTCGGCCCGGCCTTCTGGACCGGCCTCGGCCTGCCCGTCGAGGCCGAACTCGACCTGCTGCGCCGCCTGATGCCCGCCGACGGCCCCGGTCAGCGCTACCTCGCCGCGGTGGCCGAGCGGCTGCGCGCCGACCCGGTCGCGGTGTTCCCGCTGCTCTGTGACTGGTTCGAGGACGCGCGCGGCCTGCCGGGGCGCCCCGGCCGCACCGTCGCCGACGTCGCCCACGACCTGCTGCGCGCCCACCGCCGGCTCGCCCTGGACGAACTGGCCGACGCGCTGGCCGCGGCCGCGCACCCGAGGGCGGACGCGCTGCTGACCGTGCTCGCCGCCGAGGAGCCGTCCGCGCTCTGCCGCGCGGTGGACCGCTGGAGCCACGACCGGCGGCCCGAACGGCACGTCGCGGCCGCCGTGCACGCGCTGCGGACCGCCCCGTACGCCTCCGGTGCCGGGGCGGAGCTGCTCCGGTACACCGCGCTGACCCTGCTCGCCCGGGAGGACGAGCCCGGCCTGCACGGGGCCGCGCTGGCCCTGCTGGTCGGTGACCCGGCGACCCGCTCCGCGTACCTGCCGGCCGCCCTCGCCCGGCTCCGGGCCGGCGGCGACGCCTTCCTCACCCCGCGGGCGCTCGCTCCGGCCCTGGAGAGCGACCCGGAGCCCGTCCTGGCCGCGTTCGCCGCCCGGTCGGCCGGCCCCGGCGCGGCCCTCGCCGAGACGCTGAGGGTGCTCGCCGACGCCACTGCCCCGGCGGCCGTGCGGCGGGGCGCCGAGCTGGCCGCCGGGCTGCTGCGGGCGGACCCGGCGCCGGCCGGGCCGGTCGCCGTCGACTACCTCGGCCGCCGGCTGGGGCGCGCCGGCGCCGTCGGCCCGGCCGACCGGCTGGAGCTGCGGGTGCTGCTCGGCGTCGCGCTGGCCGCCCGCGGGGCGGAGGTCCGGCGGCCGTTCGCCGAGGTGCTGTCCGTCCCGGTGGCCGACCCGGCGGCGGACGCGCTGCGCTGCGAGCTGCTGGACACCCTGCTCGCCACCGAGGCCGACCCGGTGGTGCTGACCACCGCCGTGGAAGGGCTCGCCGAGCACTGCGCGGCCGAGAATCCCGCCCGGGCCCGGGCGGTGCTGGCCCGGGCCACCCCGGGGCTGCCGGGCGCGGACGAGCTGCTGGTGCGCTGCGCCGGACGGTCGGCGGCCTTCGCCCGGCTGCTCGCCCGCTGGCCGTCCGGCGCCGCGCCGACCGCCCCGGACGGCCCCCGACTGGCCCGGATGCGGGCCCTGACGGCGGCCGGACGGGACCCTCAGTACGCCGCCGCCGAGGCCGAGCGGGCCGTGTCCGGGCGGGCGGCGGGGCCCTCGGCGGGCTCAACCCGTATTCCGGTGCCTGAGCCGGGGCAGGCGCATGGCACGCTATAGGGGTTCGGGTTTTGAGCGTTTGAGCGTACAGAGGGTACGCGCCGTACGGAACAAGGAGCGGTCAGGTGCAGCGCTGGCGTGGCCTGGAGGAGATCCCCGGGGACTGGGGACGCAGCGTCGTCACCATCGGCTCGTTCGACGGGGTGCACCGCGGGCATCAGCTGATCATCGGGCGGGCGGTCGAGCGGGCCCGCGAACTCGGTCTCCCGGCGGTCGTGGTGACCTTCGACCCGCACCCGCGCGAGGTCATCCGGCCGGGCAGCCACCCGCCGCTGCTCGCGCCGCACCCGCGCCGCGCCGAGCTGATCGCGGAGCTGGGCGTGGACGCGGTGCTGGTGCTGCCGTTCACCACGGAGTTCTCCCAGGAGTCCCCGGAGACCTTCGTCCGGCAGGTGCTGGTGGACGCGCTGCGCGCGCGGGTCGTCATCGAGGGCCCCAATTTCCGCTTCGGCCACCGGGCCGCCGGGAACGTCGAGCTGCTCGGCGAGCTGGGCCGGGCGGACGACTTCGAGGTCGAGGTGGTCGACCTCCAGGTGTGCGGTACGGCCGGGGCCGGCGAGCCGTTCTCCTCCAGCCTGACCCGCCGGCTGGTCGAGACCGGGGACATGGCCGGCGCGGGCGAGGTGCTGGGCCGCCCGCACCGGGTCGAGGGCGTGGTGGTGCGCGGCGCGCAGCGCGGCCGCGAGCTGGGCTACCCGACGGCCAACGTCGAGACCGTGCCGCACAGCGCGATCCCGGCCGACGGCGTGTACGCGGGCTGGCTGACGGCGGACGGTGAGCGGATGCCGGCGGCGATCTCGGTCGGCACCAACCCGACCTTCGACGGCACCGCCCGTACCGTGGAGGCCTACGCCATCGACCGGGTCGGCCTGGACCTGTACGGGATGCACGTGGCCGTGGACTTCCTGGCCTACCTGCGGGGGATGGAGAAGTTCGACTCCATCGACGCGCTGCTGGACCGGATGGCCGACGACGTCAAGCGGGCCCGTGAGCTGACCGACGGCGTCTGAGCGCCGCAACGGCGGAAGGGGCCCACCGACACCCGGTGGGTGGGCCCCTTCCGCCGTTTCACTGCTGGGGCGCCTGCGGCGGGTAGCCGTAGCCCGGTCCCGGCTGCTGCCCCCAGGGCGCCCCGGGAGCGGGCTGCTGCGGGTAGCCGTACCCGGGCGGGGGCGGCGGGGCCTGGCCGGGCTGCGGGGCCCACGGCGCCCCCGGGGCGGGCTGGCCGGCCTGCTGCGGGTACGGCTGGGGCTGCTGCTGCGGGTCGGCGTACGGCTGCGGGCCGCTCGACTGCTGGTAGGCCGGCTGGGCCTGCGCCTGGGCCTGCTGCTGCCAGCCGGCCTGCTGGGCGGCGGCCTGCTGGGCCCGGACGATGTCCTCGCCGACCAGGGTGGCCAGATCGAAGTAGGCCTCGCGGACCTTGGGCCGCATCATGTCGAGGTTGACCTCGGCACCGGCCGCCAGGCTCTCGTCGAACGGCACCACGACCACGCCGCGGCAGCGGGTCTGGAAGTGCGCGACGATGTCCTCGACCTTGATCATCTTGCTGGTCTCGCGCACCCCGGAGACCACCGTGATGCTGCGCTGCACCAGGTCCGCGTAACCGTGCGCGGAGAGCCAGTCCAGGGTGGTCGAGGCGCTGGAGGCGCCGTCCACGCTGGGGGTGGAGACGATGATCAGCTGGTCCGCCAGGTCCAGCACGCCGCGCATCGCGCTGTACAGCAGGCCGGTGCCGGAGTCGGTCAGGATGATCGGGTACTGGCGGCCCAGCACGTCGATCACCTGGCGGTAGTCCGAGTCGTTGAAGGTGGTCGAGACCGCCGGGTCGACGTCGTTCGCCAGGATCTCCAGGCCCGAGTTCAGGTCCTGCGAGGTGAACTGACGGATGTCCATGTAGCTGCGCAGGTGCGGGATGGCCGTCACCAGGTCGCGGATGGTCGCGCCGGTCTGGCGCTTGACCCGGCGGCCCAGGGTGCCCGCGTCCGGGTTGGCGTCGATCGCGATCACCTTGTCCTGGCGCTCGCTGGCCAGGGTCGCGCCGAGCGCGGTGGTGGTCGTGGTCTTGCCGACACCGCCCTTGAGGCTGATCACGGCGATCCGGTAGCAGCTCATCACCGGGGTGCGGATGATCTCCAGCCGGCGGGCCTTCTCGGCCGCCGCGGCCTTGCCGCCGAACTGGAAGCGCGGCTGCTGGCGCTGCTGCTTGGGCTGGCTGCGCAGCAGCCGGTCCGAGGACAGCTCGACGGCGGCGGTGTAGCCGAGCGGCGCGCCGTGCGCCGTCTGCTGCGGGGCGGCGGCCTGCTGGAACGCGCTGGGCTGCGGGGCCTGCGGCGGCTGCTGCTGCCACGCCTGGCCGGGCAGGGGCTGGCCGGGCTGGCCCTGCGGGCCGGGCTGCGGCTGGGCCGGCTGCTGGTACGCGGCGGGCTGCGGCCAGCCGCCCTGGCGCGGGTCCACCGGGCCGGGCTGCGGCACCGGACCGGGCTGCGGCGGGACGGCGGCCTGCTGCGCTTGCTGCGCCTGCTGGGCCGCCCACGCGGCCTGCGGGTCCCAGGCCGCCGCCGGGCCCTGGGGGTCCTGGGGGTGCTGCGGCGGGGCCGGCTGGACCGGCGGCTGCGCGAAGTTCTGCGGCTGGCCCGGCTGGACGGGCTGTCCCGGCACCGCGGTCGCGGCGGGCGGCGCCGGGTAGGGCTGCGGGACGGGCTGCTGCGCCGCGGCCTCCGGCAGCGCCCACGCCGGGGCACCGGGCTGCGGCTGCTCGGGGACCGGCGGAGTCGGGGAGGGCGCCGGGAAGGGGACGTGCCGCGCCTCGGCCTGCACCGGCGGGGCGGGCGCCGCGGGCACGGGAGCGGGTGCCGGCGAGGGTGCCGGAGGCTGGACCGCGGCCGGCACGGCCTCGGCCGCCGGGGGCGCGGTCTGGCCGGGCACCGGAGCCTCGGCCTGCTGCTGCGCCGGAGCGGGCAGGGGGGCCTGGGCCTGCTGGGCCTGCGCCGGAGCAGCGGCGGGCGTCGGGGCACCGGGTGCCGCGGCCGCGGAGGCAGCGCCCGGAGTCGTCGGAGCGCCCGCCGCCGGTGCGTTCGGAGCCGGTGCGTTCGCGGCCGCCGCGGGCTCGGTCTGGACGTACCAGGACGGGGGAGTGTAGTCAGGCGCGTCCGACCAGTCGTCGTCGTCCTCCGCCGCGTTGTCGCCGACGTAGACGCCGTCCCGATCGCTGCTCACTCTGGCTCCCTCGTGTTCGCCGCCGCTTTCTCAGCGGTGCCGTTGCCACATCAAAGACTAGGCCGTACGGCAACCCCCGTTGAAGGCGGCTTCGCATCCCCGCCGGCCCGCCCGGTGCGGCGGGCCGGCGCTCAGTCCATCCGGCGCGGCCCGCCGAGCACCTGCTGTTCGGCCTGCCCGGCCACGGCCCGTACGTACTGGCGGCGCATCCTGGTGGCCCACAGGGTCAGGTCGTCGCCGAGGGTGGGCAGGGCGGCCACGTCCTCCGGCGGCAGCGACAGGATCCGGCCGGTCAGTTCCGCCTCCTGCGGCGAGATCCGCTGCACGCCGACCAGGTCGGCCGCGTTCAGCACCCGGGAGGCGTTCGGGCCCAGGTAGGGCAGCAGGGTCAGGGTGGTCTGCCAGGGGGCGGCGGAGAGCCGGCTGCGCGGCGGGCGGGCGCCGAGGTCGCGCACCACCAGCACCGGCGAGGCCACCGAGGCGCCCTGCGGGCCGAGCCGGCCGACCTGGTGGACCGTCACGCACGGCTGGCCGCCGCCGGCCGCCTGGGCCATCGGACCCCACAGCTGTCCGCGGGCGGTCTCCACCGCGACGCGGGCGCCGATCGCGGCCGCCCGCAGCGCGATGACCTGCGCCGTCCACATGCCGCCGACCAGCACCAGGTCGTACGAGGTCGGGCGGAACAGGCCGAGCACCGCGGGCAGTCCCTGCGGGTCGACGCCGATCACCACGCCGTCGTCGCCGACCGGGAAGGCCAGCGACGCGAGGTCGGCCGGCTCCAGCACGTGCTTCTCCCGGCGCGGGCCGCGCAGCCCGAAGCCGGGCAGGATCCGCGGCCGGGTCCGGCGCTGCTCGGCGCCGGGCTGCGGGCCGGCGGTGGGGTAGGTCTGGTACGCCATCAGGAAGCCCCTCCGAGCGGCAGGGTGGCGAGCATGCCGGGGGCCTGCTCCAGGTCGAGCCGGACCAGGCCGAGCCCGGTGCTCTGGGCGCGGCTCTCCACCTGGCGGCCGATCTGGCCGACCTCGCTCTCGTTGCGGCCGGTCACCCGCACGTGCCCGCTGACCGTCACCGAGCCGCCGGTGCCGTGCCCGGCGGTCAGGCTGAAGGTGCTGGCGAGGGCCGGGGAGCCGGTGATCAGGTTGACCAGGTCCGGCGCGGCGACCCGGCCGGGGGCGCCGCCGGGGCGGCTCAGCTGCGGCCAGCGGGAGATCCAGTACGTGGTGTGCCAGCGGTCGTCGATCCGCCAGAACCGGTTGCCCTCCTGGGTGCGGCGGGTGGTGCCGCCGCCGCTGCCGGTGCCCTGACGGCCCGCCACCGCGATCGGGTTGGCGCAGGTGGCGATGGCCAGTGCGGCGATCAGCTCGCGCTCGTCCAGCACGGTCGCGTTGAAGCCGGCGCTGTTGAGCCGGCCGGCCAGCTGGTCGGTGACCCGCTGCAGCGCCTTGCGGGCGCCCTCCTCGCCGCCGCCGCGGGCGCGGACGGCGGTCGCCGCGCGTTCCGGGTCGAGCTTGAGCGCGATCCAGGTCAGCCGCAGCCCGGGGGTGGCGGTGCCGTCCGGCAGTTCGCGGTAGGCGCGGGCGGCCAGCGACTGCTCGGGCAGGTGCTGGGCCGGGGCGGGCTGGGTGTGCTGGACGAGTTGCACCGACTCCAGGGTGATGTCGTCCACCGTGAGCGCCGAGCAGATCACGTCCAGCGGCAGCGGCAGGGCGGTGCGCACCGGGCGCAGCGGCTGGTCCTTGGCCTGGACGAGCAGCACCGAGCTGAGGAAGGTCCCGTCGCCGACCATGCCGGTCTCCCGGCGGACCGGGCGGCCGCCGAACTCGGCCTCGGTGGCGTGGGTGCAGGTGCGCAGCCCCGGTTCGAGCTCCAGCGCCGGCGCCAGCGCCGGGTCGGTGCCGGCCGGCGGCAGCAGCGTCCTGGCCTGCTTGCGGCGGGACTTGAGGGCGGCGCGGACCCGCAGCAGTTCCGGGACGGTGCGGCCGCGCACCGGGACGAGCGCGAGCACGAGCAGCACCAGCGCGACCGCGCCGAAGCCGGCCGCGACCGGTCGGCTGATCGTCCAGCCGACCGCGACCAGGGCCGCCGCGACCTCGACCAGGACGAGCTGCTGGAGCTTCAACCGCCCTGCGAGCAGCCCCGGTCGGGGGTTGACCCGGACCTGGACGGCCCCGCCGCCCCTCGGCTGCGGTCCGGCGGTCCCGGTCCCCGGTCCGGTCTCGTTCGCCGGTGCGCTGTGCTGCGCCCGGCCGGACCGGCGCGGCCTCCCGCCGCCCGCACTGCGGCGGCGTCCTGGAGCGGTCTGGCTTGGCATCCCCCGGTGGCCCTCTCTGATCCGTTGTCGCGGCCCGGGTGGCTGTGTCGCGGACCGTACCCGTACCGTACTCACCGTCTGCTGCCGCATCGTAGAGGGTTCGCGCCGGTTCGTGCCCGGCGGGTGACCACGGGGCCGGTCGGTCTGACAACGCCCGACAACGTCTGACAAGGGGGACGACGAGGTATGGCATCGCGCCGGGACGAGCTGAACGCGTACACCTTCGCCCGCAAGCGCACGGTGGGCGCCTTCCTGCTGCCCGCCGGCGGCGGCAGTGACGAGGACGCGCCGCGTCCGGTGAAGGCGGTGCTGCCGAGTGTGCTGGCCGGGGCGGTGTTCGTGGCCGGGTTCGGGCTCTGGGGGGTCTTCAAGCCGAGCGCGCCGGTGAAGTGGGACGACGGCAAGAACATCATCCAGGGCAAGCAGTCGACGACCCGGTACGTGGTGCTCATCGACCAGGACCAGAAGACCAAGCGGCTGCACCAGGTGCTCAACATGTCCTCGGCGCGGCTGGTGCTGCCCGCGGGTGCCAAGGTCGTGGTGGTGGACGACGGGGTGCTCGACCGGTACCCGAACCACGGGCCGACGATCGGCATCCCGTACGCGCCGGACAAGCTGCCGACCACGGACAACGCGAGCAAGCCGATGAAGTGGGCGGTGTGCGACCGTCCGGGCTCGGACGACAAGCAGGAGACCGTCAACCAGGCGGTGTTCGTGGCGGCCGGCGCGGACGCGACGGCGCTGGCGGCCAAGGACCGGATGCTCGGCCCGGACCAGCTGCTGCTGGTGCAGCAGGCCGACGAGCAGCAGGTCTCGGCCGCGCCGGTGCCGGGTCAGCCGGCCGCCGCGGGTGCGGCCGTGTACCTGGTGGACGCGCAGGGCCGCAGGCACCTGATCGGCTCCCCGCAGTCGGACGACAGGGAGCGCAAGGCGCTGATCACCGCGGTGTTCGGGCCCAACGCGGTGCCGCAGCGGGTCAAGCGGGACTGGCTGGAGACCCTGGTGGACGCCACCCCGGTCACCTTCCCGCAGGTCGACGGGGTCGCCGACAGCCAGGGCGCCAACTCCAAGGTGGAGCTGAGCAACCAGGCCGACCGCCGGGTCGGCCGGCTGGTGCACTACCAGGACCGCCACTACGTGGTCGGCAAGGAGCAGCTGTACCTGGTCACGCCGTTCCAGGCGGACCTGATCCGGCAGAACCCGGCGTTCCAGATGCTCTACAAGTACGACCAGGACAAGAAGCCGCGCAGCGACGAGATGACCCCGGCCGACAACGCCCAGTGGGGCGTCGACGCGCCGCTGAAGGGCACCGTGGCTGACTGGCCGTTGAAGACCGGCGCGCCGGTGAACAACCAACAGGACCGCCAGGACGCCCGGATGGTCGTGTGCAGCACCTACGACGGCGTCGCCGAGGACGGCACCACGGCCAAGCGCAGCGTCTGGGCCGGGACTTCGTACCCCGCGCCGTACAACAACGGCGCCGGGGCGGCGTACGTGACCCCCGGTCACGGTCTGTTCTACCGCTCGCTGGACCACTCGGCCGCCGGCTCCGGAACCGACTTCCTGATCACCGAGACGGGGTTGCGCTACTCCGTCCCGTCCAACGGCGACGGCGGTCCGCGCCCCGGCGCCTCGCCCCAGCCCGGCCAGAGCGGCACCCCGAAGCCGCCGACCCCGTCGGCCGCTGCCACGCCGACTCCCGGGGCCACGGCCCAGGATCCCGGTCGCCAGCCGGAGGAACCCGGCGGCAACCAGGCCCGGTTGGGCTACCAGGGGGTCCGGCCGCTGCCGGTGCCGAAGGAGTGGTCGAACCTGGTTCCGGCCGGCCCGCCGTTGACGGCGACGGGCGCCGTTCAGCCGCAGAACGCCTGACGGGCCAAGCGCGGCAACCGAATTGGCCTCAGTGTCATGGTCTGGTAACTACTCGGTGATCGATGTTGGGCGAGCTGCGTGTGCCGACTACAGTGCTGCTGGACATCACACCGGTGATGGCGGCGGTCGGCCCGCAGGGCCCTCCGTACACGCAAATGTTGTCTCATGGGGGACGGTGGAGCATGGCTCAGGGTCAGTTCACGATGACCGCGCAGGAGATGCTGGCATTCGCCAAGCAGATCGAAGAGGCCATCGGCAAGATCGAGGCTGAGAAGAACAAGCTGATCAGCACGGTCTCCGGCATCACCGGCGGTTGGCAGGGCACGGCCGCGACGGCCTACACGAGCCTGCAGAACCGGGTCAACGAGGACATCGCGGCGCTCAAGGAATCGCTGAACGCGATCAAGCACGCGATCGAGCTGACCACCAAGCACTACGCGAGCACCGAAGAGGAGCAGAAGGCGATGTTCTCCGCGGCCCAGGGCTGATCACCGCACTCGCGCTGATCGACGCACCCGCGCCGACCGCCGTTCTGCCCCGCTCCACCGCTCTGCGGAGCGTCCGCCACTGACCGCGCGGCGCTCCGCACCCTCGTCAAGGGAGACAACGTGTCCGACCACATTCTCGTCAACTTCCAGACCGTTCACCAGGCGGCCGAGGAGGTCAAGGCCTCGGCGAGCCGCATCGACCACCTGCTGAACGACCTCAAGGGCAACGTCACCCGCATCGCCACCAGCTGGCAGGGTGCCGCCCAGCAGGGCTACCAGGCCCACCAGGCCAAGTGGGACGCCAAGGCCAACGACCTCCAGCAGGCCTGCGCGCAGATCGCGACCTCGCTGGAGCAGGCCGCGCAGAGCTACCGGACGACCGAGGACGCCAACGCCAAGCTCTGGGGCTGACGTTCGGGTTCCTTGAGGAACGGCAGGGGGCGGGTACCCGGATTCCGGGGACCCGCCCCCGACGCGCGGCACGGGTGAACGACATGAGGGGTGGCAGGGTGTCCCGACACGGGTACCGGAAGGCGGCCGCGGCGATCGCCGCGCTCACGGTGCTGGGCGGCCCGCTCGCCGCCCCGGCGTACGCCGAGGGCGGGCCCGCGCTGGCCGCGGCCGGCGACTGCCCCAAGAACGCGCCCGATGTGCCGACCGTGCCGTGGTCGCTCCAGCGACTGCTGCTCAACGAGCTGTGGCAGGGCGGGAAGACCACCGGCGTGGGCGTGAAGGTCGCGGTCATCGACACCGGCGTCGACCTGGGCAACCCGCAGTTGGCGGGCCAGGTCCCGGCCGACTCCTCCGGTCAGAAGCTGGTCGACAAGCTCCAGGCGGGCTCCAACCTGCTGGTCAACCGGGAGACCAAGGAGCCGGTCAAGGGCGCGTCCGTCGAGGACCCGGTCGGGCACGGCACCAAGGTGGCCGGCATCATCGCGGCCCGGGTCAGGCCGCAGACCGGTTTCGTCGGACTGGCTCCCGACGCCCAGATCCTCTCGATCCGGCAGAACGACAGCGACGGAAACGGCGACGTCTCCACCCTGGTCCAGGCGATCAGGGAAGCGGTCGACAAGGGCGCCGGGGTCATCAACATCTCCCAGGACGTGCGCGGTGCGGGCGACGCCCGCTTCGGCGGGTACCAGGACCTGAAGGCCGCCGTCGAGTACGCGGAGTCGCGCAACGTCGTGGTGGTCGCCTCCACCGGGAACGACGGCAAGGAGGGCGACACCTACCCGGGCGCCTTCCCGACCGTGCTGGCCGTCGGCGCCTCCGACCGCAACAACGAGCGCGCGCCGTTCTCCCAGTACGGCAGCTTCGTGAAGGTCGCCGCGCCCGGTGTCGACATGCTGTCCACCGTGCCGGGGAGCGGCCAGTGCGTGGACAACGGCACCAGCTTCGCCGCCCCGTACGTCTCCGGCCTCGCCGCGCTGCTGAGGAGCGCCCACCCGAACTGGAAGGCGGCCCAGGTGCGGGCCTGGATCGAGCAGACCGCGCAGCGGACCCAGCGCGAGCCGGACAAGTTCATCGGCTGGGGTGTGGTGGACCCGGTCAAGGCCGTCACCAAGGCTCCTGAGGACGCGCCCTACGCGCCCGTCCCGGACGCCCCGGTGCAGCTCGCCGCCGCGCCGATCGTGCCGCGCCCGGTGGGCCTCGGCGAGACCCAGGCCGACCGCGACGGCCGTACCGCGACGTACGTCGTGGGCGTCGGCGCGCTGCTGGTGGCCCTGCTGATCGGCGGCGGCGTGGTGCTGCGCGACCACCGGCGCAAGTCCGCCGACTGACGCCCGGCCGGCACCCGGCCGACTCCCCATCGGTGCCCGCCCGGCGCCCGGCGCGGGCCGGCTCACCGAAAATCCGCCGGGACCCCTGTAACACCGCCGCCCGCCCGCCGCATCGATGAAGTGTCAGGGAGGGCGGACCGCGGGGGGCAGGGCGCATGAGGTGGATCGGGGCGGGCCGGGAGGCCAAGGACGCGGAGTTCCTGGAACTCGTCTCCGGCCGCACGGGCCACCTGTACCGCTCGGCCTGCCTGCTCACCAGCGGCGACACCCACTACGCCGAGGACCTCGTGCAGGAGGCCCTCAGCCGGATGTACGTGCTGTGGCGGCGCAGCGCCTTCACCGGCCGGGGCCGGATCGACAACCCGGCGGCCTACACCCACACCGTCATGGTGCGCACCTTCCTCGCCCAGCAGCGCCGCCGTTCCAGCGGCGAGCGTCCCAGTGACGTCCTGCCGGAGCCGGCGGGACACGACACCGACAGCACCCTGCGGCTGACCCTCCTCGACGCGCTCGGCCGGATGCCGCCCAAGGACCGCGCGGTCCTGGTGCTGCGCTACTGGGAGGACCGCAGTGTCGAGGAGACCGCCGAGGCGATGCGGGTCTCCTCCGGCGCCGTCCGCACCCGCACCACCAGGGCCCTGAACCGGCTGCGCGCCCTGCTCGGCGACTCGCTGACCGAGCTCGCCGCCCGGTGAGGCCGGCGGGTGCCCGGCCGTGCGGCGCTTCCCGCCATCCGTGACACGGCACTTCCCGCAACCCGCGACGCAAGGAGACGGTGAACACCCATGTCCGAACCGGACAAGTTCGAGGACGATCTTCTCTACGCCCTCACCCGTACGGGCGAAGGCTTCCGCACCGAACAGGCCGACCTGGTCGCGGGCGGCTACCGGCGCGGCCGCCGCCGCTGGCGCCGCCGCTCGACCGCCGCCGTGGTGGGCGGTGCGGCCGCCCTGGCCCTGGTGGGCACCGGCGCGGTGTTCCTGGGCGCCCCGGCCGGCAAGGACGCGGGCACGGTGAGCGCGGCCTCCGCCCCGGCGGGCGCCACCCCCGACGCCACCACCCCCGACGCCACCGGCAGCGCCGCCGCCGCGGCCACCCCGACCTCGGTGAAGTCCTCCGCTCCGACGGTGGTCTCCGGTGACGAGGTGGTGGCCACCTTCCGGGCACTGCTGCCCAAGGGCCAGGTGTCCGACGCGAAGGGGCATGGAACCGACGAGAACAGGGGGAGTTACGCGGACGCCAACCTGGTCTTCGACGATGGCCAGGGCCGGTCGCTGATGGGCCTCAGCATCCAGAAGCACCGCCCCAAGGACGTCCAGCCGCAGACCTGCCCGACGAACCTCAAGATCGCCTCGATGGACTCCTGCACCGTCACCGTCCTGCCGGACGGATCGAAGCTCATGCTCACCCAGGGCTACGAGTATCCGGACCACCGGGCCACCACCAAGGAGTGGCGCGCCTCGGTGGCCCGTCCGGACGGCGGGCTGATCGGCTTCAGCGAGTGGAACTCCCCCCAGGAGAAGGACGCGCCGGACAGCCGGCCCAACCCGCCGCTCACGCTGGACCAGCTGAAGGCCGTCGTCACGGACAAGTCCTGGGACCGGGTCGTCGCGGCCCTCAAGTTCGACGGCGTCGACACCGAGGCGATCGACCCGGGCCTGTCGCTGCAGGACCGCGAGACCGTCCTGACCGGGCTGTTGCCCTCCGGGGTGACCGTGACCGACCGCAGGAGCCGGGAGCTGCGGGCGGACTTCGACCTGGCCGGGGGCGGGCGGACCGGGACCCTGACGCTGACGGTCGAGAACTGGGCGAAGGCCCCCGACGACCGGCCGGGACCGGAGTCGTACCAGGACGCGGAGACCCTGCCGGACGGGACGAAGCTCCTCGTGCGCGGCGCGGTGGCCAGCGCCCCGAAGGGAGTGCTGGTCGTGGACGCGATGCGGCCGGACGGCATGGAGGTCCTGGTCACGCTGGCGTCGAAGGGCGATCCGCTGATGACCGCGGCGGAGCTGCGGGCGATCGCCACCAGCCCGGTGTGGAAGGCGAAGAAGTAGGCGCGGGGACCGGACGCGCACACGGCGGTGCCCCGGGCTGGGGGAGGCCCGGGGCACCGCCGTGTGGGGGAGGGGTGGGGGTCAGTCCTGCTGGTCCTCGGGGAGGCTGATCACCCAGCGGGTGTCCTGCCGGGGGCGCAGGTAGAACAGCCAGTAGAGGGTGGCGGCGGCGGTGATGCCGCCGGTCCACAGCAGGGGCTCGGTGTCCAGCTTGGTCATGACGTAGACCAGGACGGCGATCAGCACGATCGGGACGGCCGGCCACAGCGGCATCCGCCAGGCGGCGGCGTGCTTGTGGTGGGCGCGGCGGGAGAGCAGCGCGGCGATCGCGACCAGCAGGTACATCCCGGTGACGGCGACGCCGGTGATGTTGCTCAGCAGTTCGCCCTTGACGAAGCAGAGCGCGGCGCCGGGCAGGCCGACCGCCAGGGTGGCGATCCACGGCGAGCCGAAGCGGCCGAGGGTGCCGAAGGCCTTGTTGACCGGCTCCGGCCAGGCCTTGTCACGGGCGGAGGCGAACAGCACCCGGGAGTTCTGGATGACCATGACGATGCCGGCGTTGATGATGGCCAGCGCGACGCAGAGGCTGATGAAGGTGCCGACCGCGGAGTTGCTCCAGGCGGTGACCATGCCGGAGATGTCGCCGGCGGACAGGGTCTGGAGGTCGGGGGCGCCCATGGTGATGGCGACGACCGGGACCAGGATGATGGCCGAGGAGATGCCGAGCGTCCACAGCACGGTGCGCGAGACGTTGCGGCGGGGGTTCTCCAGCTCTTCCGACAGGTAGACCGCGGTGGAGAAGCCCTGGGTGATGAAGAGGGCGATGCCGAGCGCGCCGACGATGGCGCCCACGCTGACCGTGGTGGTGGCGCCGTTGTCCCCGGTGACCACGCCGTGCAGCAGGCTGGGGGCCCCGCTGTTGGTGTGGGCGAAGCCGAGCACCGAGACCACGCCGGCCGCGATGACCTCCAGGACCAGGAAGATGCCGGTGATCCAGGCGTTGGCACGCAGGTCGAGCAGGCCGGCCAGGGTGGCGGCCAGCATCACGGCGGCGCCGGTCATGGCCTTGTCCAGGTGCAGGACGGGGGCGAGGTAGTCGGCGGTGCCGAGGGCGATGACCGACGGGACGATCATCACCACGATCAGCGAGAGCACGAAGACCAGCCAGCCCATCAGCCGTCCGGCGAGGGTGCCGACCATCGCGTACTCGCCGCCGGCGCTGGGGATCAGGGTGCCGAGCTCGGAGTAGCAGAACGCGACCGCGACGCAGAGCACGGTGCCGATCGCGATGGCCAGCGCGGTGGCGCTGCCGATGCTGGAGAACAGTTCCGGCACGATCACGAAGAGCGTCGAGGCGGGCGTGACGCAGGACAGCGTGAGCAGGGTGCCGCCCACCACGCCGATCGAGCGCTTGAGCTGCTGGGGCGCGGCCGCCTCGGCCGCCGGGGCGGCTACGTTCTGTGGCGGACGAAGCGTGTCGGTCATGTGGCTTCCGATCGGCTCTGCGGTGCTGGAGTGGGAGCGGTATCGCCTCCGCTGGCTGGTTGCTCGGTGTCCGGTTCCAGTCGCTCCCTGGCCGCCATGGAACCTTGGGCGTATTGATTGCGTCAACGCCGGAACTGCTTCGGAATCCGTTGCGGTGAGCGGCGCGGACATGCGATCCGATGATCACTTTCGGTCATTGCGAGCTTTGTCCGACTTGTTACCTCGGCTACATTGCAATTGAATCGAAGGTGAACAAAGGGGGAGCAGTGTGATTCAAAGGCCATGCTCCGGATGGACGGCGACACGCCAGGTGCCCCCGAAGCGCCCGGCAACTCCCCGGCCGGGTACGGGAACCGCAGCCCCCGCCCGGAAAGTGGCAGGTAACGTTTCGGAACCTGGGACGCCGAAGGGGCCGGACCCCACGGGTCCGACCCCTTCGCTCACCGTCCGTGACGGCCGGCGCGGCTACGCCACCGGCAGCCAGCCCGTCTGGACCATCTGCCCGCTGGTCACCCGGCGTGACACGTAGACGCCCCGGCCCGGCGGCAGCGCCTGCGGCTTGACCGTCCCCAGCAGCGCGCCCTCGTCCCGGTTGCCGGAGAGGATCACGCCCTGGCCGCCGAGCTCGCGCATCCGCTGCAGCACCGGCTCGTACAGCGAGCGGCCGGCGCCGCCCGCGCTGCGGGCCACGATCACCCGCAGGCCGATGTCGCGGGCGAACGGCAGGAACTCGGCCAGCGGGGCCAGCGGGTTGCCCGAGCTCGTCGAGACCAGCTCGTAGTCGTCGACGATCACGAACATGTCCTTGCCGCTGTACCAGCTGCGGTTGCGCAGCTGCTCGGCGGTCACGTCCGGGCCCGGCAGGCGGCGCGAGCAGGCGCCGCGCAGCATGTCGACGATGGCCGCCATGGCCGGCTGCGCGGCCGCGTACTCCACCAGGTACTCCGGCGGCACGGTGCCGAGCAGCGCGCGCCGGTAGTCGCCGACCACGATGCCCGCCTGGTCCGGGGTGTAGCGCTCGGTGATCTGCTTGATCAGCATCCGCAGCACCGCCGACTTTCCGGACTCGGTGTCGCCGAAGACGATGAACAGCGGGTCGGTCTCGAAGTTGACGAAGGCCGGCGCCAGCTCCGCCTCGTCCACGCCGAAGGCGACGCCGCGCTCCGGGTGCTCGAAGCCCTTCGGCAGCGAGTGGCCGTCCAGTACGGCCGGCAGCATCCGCACCTGCGGGGCGCGCGGGCCGGTCCAGGCCCCGTCGATGGCGCTGACCAGCCCGGCCACCCCGGTCTGGAGGTCGTCCACCGAGGAGGAGCCGTCCAGGCGCGGCAGGCCGGACAGGAAGTGCAGCCGTTCCGGGGTGATGCCGCGCCCGGCCAGCGGCGGGACGTTCTGCGCCACCCGGCGGTCGACCTCGGACTCCATCGCGTCACCGAGCTTCAGCTCGGTGCGGTTCTGCAGCAGGTCCTTCAGCGCCGGGCGCACCTCGGCGTACCGGGCCGCGGTGATGACCAGGTGCACGCCGTAGCCGAGGCCGCGCTGGGCGATGTCGCCGATCACCGGCTCCAGGCCCTCGAACTCCTGCTTGAAGGTGTTCCAGCCGTCGATCACCAGGAAGACGTCGCCGAAGGCCTCGTCCGGCAGCTGGCCGGCCGCCCGGCGGGCCCGGTAGGTGCCGATGGTGTCGATCCCGGCGGCCCGGAACAGCTCCTCGCGCCGGTTGAGCACCCCGTGCACCTCGGAGACCATCCGGCGCACCTTGTCCACGTCCAGGCGCCCGGCCACCCCGCCGACGTGCGGCAGCCCGGCGAGCGACTGGAAGCTGCCCGCGCCGAAGTCGAGCAGGTAGAACTGCACCTCCAGCGGGGTGTGGGTGAGGCCGAACGAGGCCACCGTGGTGCGCACCACGGTGGACTTGCCGGAGCGCGGGCCGCCCACGATCAGGCCGTGGCCGGCCGCCCCCGCGTAGTCGACCTCCAGGATGTCCGTCTTCTGCTCGCGCGGCTTGTCGACGATGCCGATCGGCACCCGCAGCCGGCCCGCCGGGTAACCGGGCGCGGTCAGTCCGCGCTCCGGCACGACCTGCAGCGGCGGCAGCAGGTGGTCCGTGCTCGGCGCCTCCTCCAGCGGCGGCAGCCACACCTGGTGCGCGGCCGGGCCCTGGCCGGCCATCCGCTGGACGAACACGTCCAGCACGGTGTCCACCAGGGCGTCGTCCTGCTCCGGGGCCTGCGGCGCGACCTCCTCCTCCACCGGGTCCGGCAGGTCCACGAAGGCCGCGGTGAACTCGACCGGGCGCGCGTTGACCCGCCGCCCGCCGGTCGACCGCTGCTGCCCCGGCGCCCGGTACGGCCCCGAGACGTAGGCGGCCTTGAACCGGTCCATCACGTCCTCGCCGAACTTGAGGTAGCCGACGCCCGGCACCGGCGGCAGGTGGTAGGCGTCCGGTACGCCGATCGCCGCCCGGGACTCCGCGGCCGAGAAGGTGCGCAGACCGATCCGGTACGACAGGTAGGTGTCCAGGCCGCGCAGCTTGCCCTCCTCCAGGCGCTGCGAGGCCAGCAGCAGGTGCACGCCCAGCGAGCGGCCGATCCGGCCGATCTGGATGAACATCTCGATGAAGTCGGGCTTGGCGGTGAGGAGTTCGGAGAACTCGTCGATGATCAGAACGAGCGAGGGCAGCGGGTCCAGTGCCGCGCCGGCCGCCCGGGCCCGCTCGTACTCGTGGATGTTGGCGTAGTTGCCCGCCGAGCGCAGCAGTTCCTGGCGGCGGTGCAGCTCGCCCTCGATCGCGTCGCGCATGCGGTCGACCAGGGTGAGCTCGCCCTCCAGGTTGGTGATCACCGCGGAGGTGTGCGGCATGTCCGCCATGCCGGAGAAGGTCGCACCGCCCTTGAAGTCGGCGAGGACGAAGTTCAGGATCTCCGAGGAGTGGGTCATCGCCAGTGCCAGCACCAGCGTGCGCAGCAGCTCCGACTTGCCGGAACCGGTCGCGCCCACGCACAGGCCGTGCGGGCCCATGCCCTCCAGCGCGGCCTCCTTGATGTCCAGGTAGACGTGCTCGCCGTTGGCGCCGACGCCGATCGGCACCCGCATCCGCTCGTGCTGGGCGCGCGGGCGCCAGCTGCGGGCCACGTCGAAGGAGCCCGGGTCGCCCGAGCCCATCATGTCGGTGAAGTCGAGGTTCGACAGCAGCGGCTCGTCGTCCCCGCCGGCCGAGATCCGGTACGGCGCCAACTGCCGGGCCAGCGCCTCGGACTGCCACACCGACAGCAGGTCGGGCTTGCCGGTGTACGTCGCGCCGGAGGCCGAGCGCAGCACCAGCTCCTCGGCGCCGACCGTCACCATCAGGTGCCCGCTGGGCTCGTCGACCTCGCCCGGCACCACCTCGATGACGGTCACGCCCTGCACGCCCTCCGGGCTCGCCAGCAGCGATTCGTGCGGCACCCCGGCGCCGTCCATGACGACCACCAGGTGCGGCTGGTCGGACGGCGGCGCCACTTCCCGCACGAAGCGCTGGCGGCCGGCCAGTTCGTCCTGGAGCAGGTACTCCAGGTCGCCCAGGTCGCTCGCGAACAGCCGGCGCGAGCCCGCGCCGTCGGCCTCCTTGCGGTGCTGGTTGTGCGGGAGCCACTTGGTCCACTCCCACTCGTCGGCCGCACCGGGCGCGGCCGCGACCGCGACCATCAGGTCGTCCGGCGAGTGCAGGGTGGTCAGCTGGGCGATCATCGCGCGCACGTTCCCGTACACCGAGTCCGGGTCCCCGCACACCGTGATGTGGTAGAACGCCCGCAGCGAGACCGCCAGGGGCAGGTCCTGGAGGGTGCCGTGGGCCTTCAGGAAGGAGTGCATCGCGGCCGCCGACAGCGGCTCCAGCTCGTCCATCGGCGCGGTCTGCGGCGCCACCAGCGGCGTGGACAGCTGCACCGGCCCGAGGCCCACCCGGATCTGCGCGAAGTCGCCGTCCCCGGTCCGCCGTTCCCACAGCCGCCGGCCGTCCTCGACGATCGACCAGAGCTGGTCCGGCGCCGGGTTCAGGAACAGCAGCGCGCCGCGCTGGCGCTCCGCCGTGCGGCGCACCTGGCGGCGGGTCTGCTGGAGGTACTTCAGGTAGTCGCGCCGCTCGTCCGCCATCGCGGTCGAACCGCCCTTGCGGGCCCGGACGATCTGCGCCAGCACCATGCCGAGTGTCGAGGCGATCATCAGACCGCCCATGATCTTCATCGGCGCCGCGGCCCCCGGCGAGAAGAAGAACACCGCCGATCCACCCATGCCCATCATCGGCAGGATGCTCATCAGCCAGTCCTCGCCGCCCTGCCGGGGCAGTTCGGGCGGGCTGACCAGCTCCACCGGTTCGTCCGGCACGGTGGGCGGGTACGCCCTGGCCGGTCGCTTGACCGTGATCACACCCATGTGTCATCCACCCCGCGGCGTCGATCGATCACTTCGGTATCAGCCCTCACGCGATTGCGTACGGTCCGTACGGGAATCCGGTGGCTGAGGACGCCCCACCCAGCGCAGCCCCCGTACCTTTGCGCAGGCGCCGATCCTAACGGTCGCCCCCGCACCGCCCGCCAGGGCCCGGTACGCACCGGCAGCGGACACGAACCGAACGGGTAGGGTAACGCCGCGCCAACTCGCGGCCCGGCCGGGCCGGTTCCACAGCAACACCGAGCGCCGCCGTGCCTCGGCACCGTCAACAAGGGGGAGCGCCAAGTGCGTCGAAGGATCGAGGTGGGTGCCCTCATGGGCGAGCGCAGCGAGGTGGACGCATGAGCGCCACCGCGACGGGCTACTGCCGGGTGACCGTCGTCGCCCCGGACCGCCGGATCGACGTCGCCCTGCCCGAGGACGTCCCGCTCGCGGACGTCTACCCCGAAGTGCTGCGCCTGGCCAACCAGAGCCAGCCCGACGGCACCCCCACCGGCTTCCACCTGGTCCGCCGCGACGGCACGGTGCTCGACAGCGGGCTGCCGCTGGCCGCCCAGCAGGTCCGCGACGGTGACCTGCTGGCGCTGCGCCCGTTCGCCGAGTCGCTCCCGCCGGCCGTCTACGACGACGTCGCCGACGCGATCGCCAGCGCCGTCGAGGCCGACCGCCGGTTCTGGACCGCCGAGCTGATGCGCGGCTTCGGCCTGATCGGCGCCGGGGTGCTGCTCACCCTGCTCGGCTTCGCGCTCTGGTTCTCCGACCTGCGCCACGACATGCACGGCCTGCCCGGTGTCCTGGCCGGCGTCAGCGCCGTCGTGCTCACGGCGCTCGCCGGGGTGCGCGCCCGGGTCTACCGGGACGCCCACGCGGCCGTCGCGCTCGGCCTCGGCGCGCTGCCGCACGCCATGATCGGCGGCAGCGGCCTCATCGCCGTCGCCCACCCGGGGGACGGCCCCGGCCGGCTCCAGTTCCTGGCCGGCTGCGTCGCCGTCCTGGTGGTCTCCGTGCTGCTGGCCGGCCTGCTGCCGGAGAAGGACGCGGTGTTCGTCGCCGCCGCCTTGGTCTCCACCGCCGGCGCGCTCGCCACCTTCGCGGCCGTCCTGCTGCCGCAGACCCCGGCCGGGCACATCGCCGCCGTCACCGGCGTCGCCGCCGTCGCCGTGGTCGGCTTCCTGCCGAGCCTCTCCGCCCGCTTCGCCCGGCTGCCGGTCGGCTTCAGCGCCCCCGGCCAGACCCGTACCCGCAGCCGCGACTACGACGAGGAGGCCGAGCGCGCCGAGGCCGTCCAGTACGAGCGGATCGCGCACCAGGCCCGCCGCGGCCACGAGGTGCTGGTCGGCCTGGTCGGCGGCTGCGCCGCGGTCGTGGTCGGCGCCTGCGCCGTCCTCGGCTTCACCGACGAGACCTTCCCCGAGCTGCTCGCGCTCGCGCTGGGCCTGACCACCATGCTGCGCGCCCGGCTGTTCCGCTACACCGCGCAGGTGCTCAGCCTCACCGTGGCCGGCCTGCTCGGCCTGAGCCTGCTGATCGTCGGGCTCTCCCTGCACACCCCGCAGTTCTTCCTGCGGGCGGCCGGCTCCACCACCGAGCTCGACCTGCGCACGATCTGGCTGACCGCCTCGATCGCCTTCGGCGCCGCGCTGCTCACCGCGATCGCCCTGGTGGTGCCGCGGCTCGGGGTCTCCCCGTTCTGGGGGCGCATCCTGGACCTGGTGGACAGCCTCACCCTGATCTCGCTCGTCCCGCTGGCGCTCGCCGTCCTGGACGTCTACCGGCTGGTCCGCGGCGCCACCGGCTGACCCGCGGGCCGCCCGCCGCGGCCCCCGATGCCGCCCTCCCGGCCGCCCGCGGATCCACCGGACGGCCGGGTGGGGCGGCACTGGTACGCTTGGCCTCCGAGCGCAGCCGTGTGTCCGCAGCCCCGTCGTGGGCCGCAGGGCGTCGGCGGCGCTCGCGACACCGAGTTCTCGATGAGTCCTGTGCTGTCGACCAGGACCGCTCGGTAGACCCCGAAGGAGTTGCAGTGGCTCTCGCCTCTGACGTCAAGAAGCAGATCTTCGCCGAGTTCGGCCAGAAGGAGGGCGACACCGGTTCCCCCGAGGTCCAGGTGGCCATGCTCTCCCGTCGTATCTCGGACCTGACCGAGCACCTCAAGACCCACAAGCACGACCACCACTCGCGTCGTGGCCTGCTGATCCTGGTCGGCCAGCGCCGCCGCCTGCTGCAGTACCTGGCCAAGAAGGACATCGAGCGCTTCCGTACGCTCGTCGACCGCCTGGGCATCCGCCGCGGTGCCGCCGGTGGCGCCCGCTAAGACCGCCGCTCGGGGCGGCTCCCCACACCGGGGAGCCGCCCCTCGCGCGTATGCCGCGGCGATCGGGCCGCGGCGCCCGCAGATAACAACTCGCGCGCACCTCCCCAGGTGGCCGAGGATTGCACCGTAGGGTTGTGGGCATGCCGGGTGATGGCGCAAACAGCGCGCCACCCGGGCAGAAGGACCCGAACCCCCCGCGGGACGAAGGCTTCAAACGGAAGCCGCCCGCATCCGAGAGAGCGTCCAGACGCGGACCGCCCAAGCCGGCCCGGCAGCCGTGAGGCGCCGGTCCTCGGTAGTGGCCGTCGGAACCCCCGCAGACCGAGCGGGGCACTCCGGAGGCTTCGATCGAAGACCGGCCCGACTGCCGCCCTCCTGGCGAGGGCCCGGGGCCCACCGCAGGCAGTACGCGGGGACGCTCTCCCGGAGACGTACGAAAGAGGAGATCTTCCAGGTGGAAGAGAACGTGTTCTACGCCGAGGCCGTGATCGACAACGGTTCCTTCGGCACCCGTACCATCCGCTTCGAGACCGGCCGTCTGGCCCGTCAGGCCGCCGGTTCCGCCGTGGCCTACCTGGACGACGACACCATGGTGCTGTCGGCCACCAGCGCGTCCAAGCAGCCGAAGGAGCACTTCGACTTCTTCCCGCTGACGGTGGACGTCGAGGAGCGGATGTACGCCGCGGGCCGTATCCCCGGCTCGTTCTTCCGTCGCGAGGGCCGGCCCTCCGAGGACGCGATCCTCACCTGCCGCCTGATCGACCGCCCGCTGCGCCCGTCCTTCGTCAAGGGCCTGCGCAACGAGGTCCAGGTCGTCGTCACCGTGATGGCGCTCAACCCCGACCACCTGTACGACGTGGTCGCCATCAACGCCGCCTCCGCGTCCACCCAGCTGGCGGGCCTGCCGTTCTCCGGCCCGATCGGTGGCGTTCGCGTCGCGCTGATCAACGGCCAGTGGGTGGCCTTCCCGACCCACAGCGAGCTGGAGTCGGCCGTCTTCGACATGGTCGTCGCCGGTCGCGTCCTGCCGGACGGCGACGTCGCGATCATGATGGTCGAGGCCGAGGCCACCGACAAGACCATCAAGCTGGTCGAGGGCGGCGCCGAGGCGCCGACCGAGGAGATCGTCGCCTCCGGCCTGGAGGCCGCGAAGCCGTTCATCAAGGTCCTGTGCGCCGCGCAGTCGCAGCTGGCCGCCCAGGCCGCCAAGCCGACCGGCGAGTTCCCGGTCTTCCTGGACTACCAGGACGACGTCCTCGCCGCGCTGAGCGCCGCCGTCAAGGACGAGCTCGCCCAGGCCCTGACCATCGCGGGCAAGCAGGAGCGCAACAACGAGCTGGACCGCGTCAAGGCGCTGGCCGCCGAGAAGCTGCTGCCCGAGTTCGAGGGCCGCGAGAAGGAGATCAGCGCCGCCTACAACGCGCTGACCAAGAAGATCGTCCGCGAGCGCGTCATCAAGGACAAGGTCCGCATCGACGGCCGCGGCGTCACCGACATCCGCACCCTGGCCGCCGAGGTCGAGGCCATCCCGCGGGTGCACGGCTCGGCCCTGTTCGAGCGCGGCGAGACCCAGATCCTGGGCGTCACCACGCTGAACATGCTGCGCATGGAGCAGCAGCTGGACACGCTCTCCCCGGAGACGCGCCGCCGCTACATGCACAACTACAACTTCCCGCCGTACTCCGTCGGTGAGACCGGCCGCGTGGGCTCGCCCAAGCGCCGCGAGATCGGCCACGGCGCGCTCGCCGAGCGCGCCCTGCTGCCGGTGCTGCCGACCCGCGAGGAGTTCCCGTACGCCATCCGGCAGGTCTCCGAGGCGCTCAGCTCCAACGGCTCCACCTCGATGGGCTCGGTCTGCGCCTCGACCATGTCGCTGCTGAACGCCGGTGTGCCGCTGAAGGCCGCTGTCGCCGGCATCGCCATGGGCCTGATCTCCCAGGAGATCGACGGCGAGACCCACTACGTCACGCTGACCGACATCCTCGGCGCCGAGGACGCGTTCGGCGACATGGACTTCAAGGTCGCCGGCACCCGCAACTTCATCACCGCCCTCCAGCTGGACACCAAGCTGAACGGCATCCCGGCGTCGGTGCTCGCCGCCGCGCTGAAGCAGGCCAAGGACGCCCGCCTGCACATCCTCGACGTGATGAACGAGGCCATCGACTCGCCCGACGAGATGTCCCCGAACGCGCCGCGCATCATCACCATCAAGATCCCGGTGGACAAGATCGGTGAGGTCATCGGCCCCAAGGGCAAGATGATCAACCAGATCCAGGAGGACACCGGCGCCGAGATCACGATCGAGGACGACGGCACCATCTACATCGGTGCCGCCGACGGCCCGGCCGCCGAGGCCGCCCGCACCACGATCAACCAGATCGCCAACCCGACCATGCCGGAGGTCGGCGAGCGCTACCTGGGCACCGTGGTCAAGACCACGACGTTCGGCGCGTTCGTGTCGCTGATGCCGGGCAAGGACGGCCTGCTGCACATCTCGCAGATCCGCAAGCTGGCCGGCGGCAAGCGCGTCGAGAACGTCGAGGACGTCCTCGGCGTCGGCGCCAAGGTCCAGGTCGAGATCGCCGAGATCGACCCGCGCGGCAAGCTCTCCCTGATCCCGGTCGTCGAGGGCGAGGAGGGCGGCGAGGCCGCTTCCGAGTGAAGCGCCGCTAGCTGACCCCGCGGCCCGTACGCCTCCCGGCGTGCGGGCCGCACCCCGTTGTCCACGCGTTCGTCCGTACGTGCCCATCCACACGTGCGTTTCCTCTGGAGGTACCCCCCGTGGCGCAGGCCCCGGCGGTAATGCAGCGTCCCGGCACCACCCGGACCCTGCTCAAGGGCGTCGACGGCGCCGGGACGGTACGCCGCACCGTCCTCCCCGGCGGCCTTCGGGTCGTCACCGAGACCCTGCCCACGGTGCGCTCCGCCACCTTCGGCATCTGGGTCGGCGTCGGCTCGCGGGACGAGACCCCGCAGCTCAACGGCGCTACCCACTACCTGGAGCACCTGCTCTTCAAGGGCACCGAGCGGCGCAGCGCGCTGGACATCTCGGCCGCCCTGGACGCGGTCGGCGGCGAGATGAACGCCTTCACCGCGAAGGAGAACACCTGCTACTACGCCCGGGTCCTGGACACCGACCTGCCGCTGGCCATAGACGTGGTCTGCGACATGCTCACCGGCTCGCTGATCCGGCCCGAGGACGTGGAGTCCGAGCGCGGCGTCATCCTGGAAGAGATGGCGATGGCGGAGGACGACCCGGGCGACGTGGTGCACGACCTGTTCGCCAAGGTGATCTTCGGCAGCGGCCCGCTCGGCCGCCCGATCCTCGGCACCCAGGAGACCATCAGGACGCTCACCCGGGACCAGATCGCCGGCTTCTACCGCCGCCGCTACCGGCCCGAGAACCTGGTCGTCGCGGCGGCCGGCAACCTCGACCACCGCAAGGTGGTGAAGCAGGTCGAGCAGGCCTTCGCGGCGGTGCTGGTGGCCTCCACCGCGGCCCCCGCGGAGGCCCGCCGCGGCGTCAAGGCGCTGCGCACGGCCGGCCGGGTCGAGGTGCTCAACCGCTCCACCGAGCAGGCCCACCTGGTGCTGGGCGTGCCCGGCGTGCCGCGGCACGACGAGCGCCGCTGGGCGATGGGCGTGCTCAACGCGGCCCTCGGCGGCGGGATGAGCTCCCGGCTGTTCCAGGAGGTCCGCGAGAAGCGGGGCCTGGCGTACTCGGTCTACTCGTACTCCTCGTCCTACGCGGACAGCGGCCTGTTCGGCATCTACGCGGGCTGCCAGCCCAAGCGGGTCGAGGAGGTGCTGCGGATCTGCCGCGCCGAGCTGGCCAAGGTGGTCGAGGAGGGCATCACCGAGGAGGAGCTGAACCGGGCGATCGGCCAGATCTCCGGTTCCACCGTGCTCGGCATGGAGGACACCGGCTCGCTGATGAACCGGATCGGCAAGGCCGAGCTCAGCTACGGGCACCACCTGTCGGTGGACGACATGCTGGAGCGGATCGCCGCGGTGACCCTGGAGGACGTCCACGCGGTGGCGCGTGATGTGCTGGGCGCGCACCGGCCGTCGCTCGCGCTGATCGGCCCGGTCAATGACAAGCGGGCCGCCAAGCTCGCCGACCTGCTGGTCTGATCCGCTGATTCCCAGGTGAGAGGAACTTTGCTATGACGCTGCGTGTCGCCGTGATCGGCGCCAGGGGTCGGATCGGCTCCGAGGCGGTCAAGGCCGTCGAGGCCGCGCCGGACCTGGAGCTGGTGGCCGCCCTCGGCCGCGGCTCGAAGCTGGAGGAGCTGACCGAGGCCGGTGCCCAGGTCGCCGTCGAGCTGACCCATCCGGACTCGGTGATGGGCAACCTCGACTACTGCCTGGACCACGGCATCCACGTGGTCACCGGCACCACCGGCTGGACGGACGAGCGGCTCGCCACCGTCCGCGGCCGGCTGGCCGAGGCCCCGGAGCTCGGCCTGCTGATCGCCCCGAACTTCTCCATCGGTGCCATCCTCGGCATGAAGTTCTCCCAGATCGCCGCCCGGTACTTCGAGTCGGTCGAGGTGGTCGAGCTGCACCACGACCGCAAGGCCGACGCGCCCAGCGGTACCGCCACCCGCACCGCCCAGCTGATCGCCGCCGCCCGGGCCGAGGCCGGCCGGCCGCCGCAGCAGGACCCGACCACCCACAGCCTGCCCGGCGCGCGCGGCGCCGACGTGGACGGGGTGCCGGTGCACGCGGTGCGGCTGCGCGGCCTGCTCGCCCACCAGCAGGTGATGTTCGGCGACACCGGTGAGACGCTCACCATCCGGCACGACTCGCTGCACCACAGCAGCTTCATGCCGGGCATCCTGCTGGGCGTGCGCAAGGTCGTCGGGACTCCGGGGCTGACCTTCGGCCTCGAACACTTCCTGGACCTGTGACAGTGTCGATCCGAACCGAGCCGACTCCCGGAGGGGCCCGATGACCTCCCGTACCGGTTTCTTCGTCCTGTCCGGCGTGCTGCTGCTGGTCGCCCTGGTCTGCGTGGGCGAGGGCGTCCAGCTGATCGCGACCGGCAAGCCGCTCGGCATCGGCATCGGGATCTGCGCCTTCGTGATCCCGGTGATCGGCGTCTGGTTCCTGCGCCAGACCGTCCGCTTCGGCCGGGACAGCGAGCGGCTGGCCCACGAACTGGAGGCCGAGGGCGGCCTGCCGGTGGACGAGCTGAAGCGCAGCAAGGGCGGGCGGATCGACCGGGCCTCGGCCGACGCGGTGTTCGCCCGCCGCCAGGCCGAGGCACAGGCCGCGCCGGGCGACTGGCGGGTCTGGTTCCGCCTCGCCGTGGCGTACGCCGACGCCGGCGACACCCCGCGCGCCCGCAAGACCATGCAGCACGCCATCAAGCTGCACAGCACCGAACCCGCAAGGAGTAACGCGTGAGCGACGAACCGACGGCCCCCAGCTTCCGCAGCGACGTGACGGTGGAGCTGGTCCGCAGCGCCGCCGCCGACTCGGACGTCATCTGGGCGGCCCGGGTCTCGACCGCGGGCGAGCAGTCCCTGGAGGCCCTCCAGCAGGACCCGGAGAAGTCCAAGGGCCTGATCAACTTCCTGATGCGCGACCGGCACGGCACGCCGTTCGAGCACAACTCGATGACCTTCTTCATCAGCGCGCCGATCTTCGTGTTCCGGGAGTTCCACCGGCACCGCAGCGGCTGGTCGTACAACGAGGAGTCCGGCCGCTACCGCGAGCTTCAGCCGGTCTTCTACGTCCCGGGCGAGGAGCGCAAGCTGGTCCAGCAGGGCCGCCCCGGCAAGTACGAGTTCCACGAGGGCACGCCGGAGCAGCACAGCACCACCACCGGGGCGATGGAGGCCGCGTACCGCGAGTCCTACGCCCGCTACCAGGAGATGCTGGCCGCCGGAGTGGCCCGCGAGGTGGCCCGCGCGGTACTGCCGGTGGGCCTGTTCTCCTCGATGTACGCGACCTGCAACTCGCGCTCGCTGATGCACTTCCTGTCGCTGCGCACCCGGCGGGAGAACTCGGCGGTGCCGTCCTTCCCGCAGCGCGAGATCGAGATGGTCGCCGAGCAGATGGAGGAGCAGTGGGCCCGGCTCATGCCGCTCACCCATGCGGCCTTCGAGAAGCACGGCCGGGTCGCCCCCTGACCTGGGACGACCGGCATACGGGCAGAGTGTCTGGCATGTCTGGATTGCGGCTTATCTAGCCGCTCCCTACATTCGTGAACACGGATTCCGGTGCTGCCCGAACCCCCGAGCGGGCAGCACCGGAATCCCACGTCCGCGCCACCGACGCGCTACACCTGTCCGAACACTGGACCGGCATGGGTAACGCCCCACCGCCTACGAGTAGCTTTGGACGCATGGCTCCGACCTCCACCCCCCAGACGCCGTTCGGCCGGGTCCTGACCGCCATGGTCACCCCGTTCACCGCCGACGGCGCGCTCGACCTCGACGGCGCCCAGCGCCTCGCCACGCACCTCGTGGACTCCGGCAACGACGGCCTCGTCGTCAACGGCACCACCGGTGAGTCCCCGACCACCAGCGACGCCGAGAAGGCCCAGCTGGTCCGCGCCGTGGTCGAGGCGGTCGGGGACCGCGCCCACGTGGTCGCCGGCGTCGGGACCAACGACACCCACCACAGCGTCGAGCTGGCCCGGCAGGCCGAGGCGGCCGGAGCGAACGGCCTGCTGGTCGTCACGCCGTACTACAGCAAGCCCCCGCAGGAGGGCCTGTACCGGCACAACGTCGCCGTCGCCGACGCGACCGGGCTGCCGGTCATGCTGTACGACATCCCGGGCCGCAGCGGGGTCGCGCTGAGCCACGAGACGCTGGTCCGCCTCGGCGAGCACCCGCGGATCGTCGCCAACAAGGACGCCAAGGGCGACCTCGGCGCCGCGGCCTGGGCGATCGCCCGCTCCGACCTCGCCTGGTACTCCGGCGACGACATCCTCAACCTGCCGCTGCTGTCCGTCGGAGCCGTCGGCGTGGTCAGCGTCGTCGGGCACGTGGTGGCCGGGGACCTGCGGGCGATGATCGAGGCCTTCCTGGCGGGCGATGTGGTCAAGGCCACGAGCATCCACCAGCGCCTGCTCCCGGTGTTCAGCGGTATGTTCCGCACCCAGGGAGTGATCCTCGGCAAGGCCGCGCTGGAACTCCAGGGACTGCCCGCCGGCCCGCTGCGACTGCCGCTGGTCGGAGCGACGCCCGAGGAGATCGAGCGATTGAAGCAGGATCTCGCCGCCGGCGGGGTACACCTTTGACAGACACGGACGTGCGCGCCCCGGCTCGCCGGACCTCCCAGGGTCCGCCGCTGAACCGGTCCGAAGGCGCGAGAGCACAGACCCAGTAGGAAAACGACACTGAGTACGCGCGCCATATGTCTCCAGGGGGAGGACCCCGGGCATATGGCGTGCGTCGTGAGGAGAGTCTTTTGAGCCACCCGCACCCCGAGCTCGGCGCGCCCCCGGCACTGAAGGAGGGCGCCCTCCGCATCACTCCGCTCGGCGGCCTCGGCGAGATCGGCCGCAACATGACGGTCCTCGAGTACGGCGACCGCATCCTGATCATCGACTGCGGCGTCCTCTTCCCCGAGGACGAGCAGCCCGGCGTGGACCTGATCCTCCCGGACTTCAGCTACATCCGGGACCGTCTCGACAAGGTCGACGGCATCGTCCTCACCCACGGGCACGAGGACCACATCGGCGCCGTCCCCTTCCTCCTGCGGGAGAACCCGGACATCCCGCTGATCGGCTCCAAGCTGACCCTGGCGCTGATCGAGGCCAAGCTCGCCGAGCACCGCATCCGGCCGTACGTGCTGGAGGTCAAGGAGGGCGAGCGCGAGCGCATCGGCCCCTTCGACTGCGAGTTCATCGCCGTCAACCACTCCATCCCGGACGCCCTGGCGGTCGCGGTCCGCACCCCGGCCGGCATGGTCGTGGCCACCGGCGACTTCAAGATGGACCAGCTGCCGCTGGACGGCCGCCTGACCGACCTGCCGACCTTCGCCAAGCTGGCGGAGGAGGGCATGGACCTCCTGCTGGTGGACTCCACCAACGCCGAGGTCCCCGGCTTCATCCCGCACGAGCGGGACATCTCGGCGGCGCTGCGGAACGTCTTCGCGAACGCCGACAAGCGGATCATCGTGGCCTCCTTCGCGAGCCACGTGCACCGCATCCAGCAGGTCCTGGACGCGGCCCACGAGTACAAGCGCAAGGTCGCCTTCGTCGGCCGCTCGATGGTCCGCAACATGGGCATCGCCCGCGACCTCGGCTACCTGAAGGTCCCCGGCAACATGGTCGTGGACGTCAAGCAGCTGGACGACCTGCCGGACAAGGAGGTCGTGCTGATCTGCACCGGTTCGCAGGGCGAGCCGATGGCGGCGCTGTCCCGGATGGCCAACCGCGACCACCAGATCCGCATCGTCGAGGGCGACACCGTCGTCCTGGCCTCCTCGCTCATCCCGGGCAACGAGAACGCCGTCTACCGGGTGATCAACGGCCTGACCCGCTGGGGCGCCAAGGTCGTGCACAAGGGCAACGCCAAGGTGCACGTCTCCGGCCACGCCTCGGCCGGCGAGCTGCTCTACTTCTTCAACATCTGCAAGCCGCGCAACCTGATGCCGGTCCACGGCGAGTGGCGCCACCTGCGCGCGGCCGCCGAGCTGGGCATCGCCACCGGGGTGCCGCGCAACCGCGTGGTCATCGCCGAGGACGGTGTCTGCGTCGACCTGGAGCGCGGCGTCGCCCGCATCGTCGGCAAGGTGCAGGCCGGCTACGTCTACGTGGACGGCTCCTCGGTCGGCGACATCACCGAGGCCTCGCTCAAGGACCGCAGGATCCTCGGCGAGGAGGGCTTCATCTCGGTCTTCGTCGCGGTCGACTCGACCAACGGCAAGATCGTCGGTGGCCCGACCATCCAGGCCCGCGGCTCCGGCATCGACGACAACGCGTTCGTCCCGGTGGCCGCCAAGCTCCAGGAGGCGCTGGACCGCTCGGCGAGCGACGGTGTCCTGGAGCCCCGTCAGGTGCAGCAGCTGGTCCGCCGCACCATCGGCAAGTGGGTCGCGGACAACTACCGCCGCCGGCCGATGATCCTGCCGGTCGTCGTCGAGGTCTGACGCTCGCTCAACACCGGCTGAGGCCGGTTTGACGTGGGGCAACCCGGTGCGTAATGTTCTCCGGGTTGCCCCACGGGACGGCCCCTCGGAAACGGGCTCGAATCTGAATTCGAGAACGACCGGGGAAAACGGACCGAGAAACTCTGATAGAGTTCGGGAGCGCCGAAAGGCGAAAGCGAATCGAATGAATGAAACTCCGGAAAACGGAGCGGAAAACATCTGATAAGCTGGAAACACGAAAGAACGAAGCCCGGAGGGTCCGCTGGAAGGCGGTCCGAAGGAAGCGTCCGTTCCTTGAGAACT
>NZ_JBHXTL010000028.1:60011-78447 GCF_042677365.1 Kitasatospora sp. NPDC127116 | reverse complement strand
GAGCGGCCGCGGGCCCGGGCCCCGGGAAATTCGCTGGCGGGCCCGGGGGCGCCGGGGATAGGAAGACGGGATGACCATCAGCGATCCCGCCACCGACCGGCGGGTCTTCCGCCCCACCGTCCTCGACCTCGGCGACGCCCTGCTGCGCCCGTTCGGGCACGGCCTCGACGTGCCCGGCGGCATCGTGCCCGCCCTGGCCGCCGCCGCGGCCGACCCGGCCGTCGCCCGCTGGACCCCGCTCGGCGGCTCCGGCCCGGTCGACGTCGAGGCCTACCTCGACCGCTGCGAGGCCCGCTGGGCCGACGGCACCGCGGCCCCCTTCGCCGTCGTCGACGCCGCCGACGGCCGCCTGTGCGGCAACGCCTACCTGGTGTGGACCAACCGGGACGACGGCGTCGTCATGGTCGGCTACTGGCTGCTCGCCGCCGCCCGCGGCCGGGGCCTGGCCACCCGGGCCGCCACCGCCGCCACCCGCTGGGCGGTGGAGCAGGCAGACGCCCGCCGGATCGAGCTCTACCACGCCGTCGGCAACGAGGACTCCTGCCGGGTCGCGGCGCGGGCCGGCTTCCCGTACGAGGGCACCCTGCGCGCCTCCTACACCTACGGCGGGGGCGTCTACACGGACGAGCACCTGCACGCCCGGCTGGCCTCCGACCCGTTCACGGACTGAGCGCCCCGCCCGCGGGCCCCGGCCGACCGACCGGGCTCAGCCCCGGACGGTGCCGCCGTGGAGCCCGAACGCGGGGGCGGCGGACTCGGTGAAGCGCTCCTCCTGCATGGCGGTCAGCCCGCGGACCACCAGGACGGCGAGCACGGCGGCCACCACCAGCAGCAGGTCGGAGGCGATCAGCCAGCCGACGGCCTGCTGGTAGCCGTCCGCGTACTGCGCCGAGGCCGAGTCGAGGTACTGGGAGCCGACCCGGCCGGTCGCGTTGGAGATCCAGAAGGTGGCCCACCAGAGGTTGAGCAGCGTCTGCGGGAGCTGCGGGCGCACGCCCGAGGCGTCCGGCCGGGCGCCGGCCTGCCAGATGTCGCCCGCGATCTGGCGGGGGAACCAGAGCGCGACCACGGGGGTGAACCAGGCGCCGATCGCCCAGCCGCGCTTGAACCGGTGCCCGCGCGGGTCGAAGACCTCGGCGTTCACCCGGACCCGGTGGAACCAGGTGACGAACGCGACCGCGGACGCGGCCAGGGCCACCACCTGGAGGTAGCCGACGTTGTCGTAGAGCTGCGCCGTGTCCATCAGCGCGGAGCCGTCGGACTCGGCGCCGGTGGCGAGATCGCCGGCCTCCCCGTACAGGCGCAGGCCCACGCCGAGCGGGGCGAGGGTCGTGGCGGCGCTCACGGCGAGCAGAACGGTGGCGGCGGTGGCGCTGGCTCTCGGCGAGCGGTACACGGCGGGCGAAGGCATCGGGGATCGGGCTCCTGGACTGGACCAATGTGACGGAGCGACACCCTAGGGCCAAACGATCACCCCTGACCAGCCACTTTTCCGGGCCGTCGAGAGGATTCCGGAGGCCCGGTCGCAGGCTGCGCGCGCGGCGGAGGAGCGACCTAACCTGGAAGGGAGCATTCGGTGCGTCGCCCGCGAACGGAAGCGGTGGTCATGACGGTGGTCTCGGCGGCTCTCTTCGGTACCGACTGGTGGCAGCCCGCGCTGCCCGGCGGTGCCGAGTTGCTGCGCGAGTGCGCCGCCCGGGGGTGGACGGTGGTGCTGACCGGCCCCGGGCCCGCCGGGGCTCCGGCGCTCACCGTGGCCGATCCCGGGGGCGATCCGGTGAGAGCCGCGCTGGACCTGGTGGACGGCAGGCCCTGGCACGCCGTGGCCGTCGCCGGGAGCGTGCGCGAGGTACGGGCCGTGCGGCGGGCCGGGGTGCCGTGCGTCGCCCTGACGGCCGGCCGGGACACCGGCCCGGAGCTGCGGGCGGCGGGCGCGGCCGAGGTCCACCGCGACGCCGCCGCCCTGTTGGGGGTCCTGGACGACAGCCTGCTCGCCCGCCCCCGGGCCTTCGGGCCCGTCGGCGCCGGAACAGGCGGTGCCCGCAACGGTTAGTGCCGGCCCGTACCGGGCAACCGCCGGGTGCGAGCACGTCACCGGAAGTGTCGGAGGTGACCGAGATGGACGGTCCCGCTTTGAGCGGATGGGAGCGGCGGCTCCTCGAGGAGATCGAGTCCGATCTGCGCCAGGACACACGGCTCGACCGGAAGCTGAGCACGATGGGCGCCAAAGCGCCGAGCCGGGTCCGGCGCGTGCTCCGCGGGGTCGGGCGCAGGGTCACGGCGGGGGTGACGCTGACCGCCCTGGTGATGACGGCGATCTGTTTCGGCGTGGGCGCCCGGACACCGGCCACCGCCGTACTGGTCGCGCTCGGGGTGGTCTGGGCGGCGACGGTGGGGGCCGCGGTCGCCGCCTCCGAACTGCTGCGCCGCCGGCGCGAGGCCCGCAGCGGTGTCGCACCGGCGGACCCGACGGAGTTCCGGGAACGCCGGGAGCGCCGCGATCGGCGCCCCTGGGACCGGCCGGAGGCGTGACGCCATGACCACCGACCTGTGGGAGTACCGCCCGGGCTCCCATCCCGCCGCCGACCTCGCGCTGGTCGGGTACGAGGTGCACGCCACCGACGGCCCGGTCGGCCGGGTCGAACAGGACGCCGGGGACCACCTGCTGGTCGACGCCGAGCCCTGGGTGCCGGGCGCCCGGGTGCTCGTCCCGGCCGGACTGGTCGCCCGGCTCGACCACCTCGACCGCGCCGTCCACCTCGACTGCCCGCGCGCCCGGCTCAGCACCGCTCCGCCCGTGGCCGTCGACCTGACCGCCCCGCACCCGGGCTGAGCGACCGCGCCATGGGCTGGCCGTCCACCACGCTCACCGGCCGGACGATCGCGTTCCTGGTCGCGCCGTACGGGGCCGAGCAGGTCGAACTGACCGACCCGTGGCAGGCGGTCGCCGAGTCCGGCGGCACCCCGCGGCTGCTGTCCACCGCCGAGGGGCGGGTCCGGACCGTCCGGCACCACGCCGAGGGCGACACCTTCGCCGTCGACGCGCTGGTCGCCGAGGCCGACCCGGCCGACTACGACGGGCTGGTCCTCCCCGGCGGCGTCGCCAACCCCGACCGGCTGCGCCTGGACCGGTCGGCGGTCGGCTTCGTGCACGCCTTCGGCGCCGCCGGCCGGCCGGTCGCGGCGATCTGCCACGCGGCCTGGACACTCATCGAGGCCGACGCCGTACGCGGCCGCACCCTCACCTCCTGGCCCAGCCTGCGCACCGACCTGGTCAACGCCGGTGCGCACTGGGTGGACGAGCCGGTGCACGTCTGCCACGACGGCCCCGGCCCGCTCGTCACCAGCCGCAGGCCCGCCGACCTGCCGCTGTTCGACGACGCCTTCGTCACGGAGTTCGCCCACGCGTCGGCGAAGCGCGGGAAGTGAGCGCGGTCCGACGTCAGTCGCCCCGAAGGCGGACGAAGGTCGCGGTGGGCGGGCGGCCGGTGAGGGTGAACTCGGCGCGCAGGGGCGAGGTCAGCGGGTGGACCGGGCCGTGCTCGGGGTCGGTGCCGGGCGGGCCGAGCAGCGGGCGGACGACCTCGGCGACCTCGCCGGACTGGACCGGGGTGAGCCGCGGGGAGGTCAGGAACACCCGGCCGTCGTCGAGCCGCAGGACCAGCGCGTGCGGGTGGTCGGCCGGGCCGGTGACGGCGCCGACGGTGGCGTCCAGGGTGTCGCCGCGGCGGAACTTGACCCAGACCCGGCCCGCGCCGCGCGGCCGGTACGCGGCGGCGGCGGCCTTGCAGACCAGGCCCTCCACCCCGGTGTCGGCGAGCCGCTCCATCCACTCCAGCGCCTCCGCCCGGTCCGTGGTGGCCATGACCGGCCGGATCGGCGGCGGGACGTCGGCGAGGGCGGCGAGCAGCAGCCGACGGCGGTCGGTGAGCGGCAGCCCGCGGACGTCGCGGCCGGGCAGCGCCAGCAGGTCGAAGGCGATCAGGCCGAGTGCCACCTCGGGGGCGGCGGCGCGGGCCCGGCGGGTGCGCAGCAGCTCGCCGAAGGCGAACCGGCCGCCGCGCCAGGCGACCAGCTCGGCGTCCAGCACCAGCCCCTCCGGCAGCCGGGCCACGGCGGCGGCGACCGGCGGGAACTCGGGGGCGAGATCGCGGCCGCCGCGGGACTGGAGGTACGCGGGCCGCCCGCCCCGGGCGAAGGCGACGCAGCGGAAGCCGTCCAGCTTCAGCTCGTACTGCACGCCCCCGCCGCCCAGGCCGTCGGCGGGCGGGACGGCGGTCACGGCGGCCGGGCGCATCACCTCGACGGGCGGGTGCAGCACCTGGCGCGCCGGCGGCCGCGCTCCGGACGCCGAGGGCGCACCGGGCAGCGGCCGGGCCCGCTCCGGGTCCAGCAGCGGGGCGAGCAGGTCGCCGTGCGCGGCCAGCCGGTCGGGCACCTCGGCGAGCGTGAAGACCAGGTCCCGCTCCTCGGTGGCCCGTTCCAGTTCCGCCCAGGCCAGCGGGGTGGAGACGGTCGGCAGCGGCCGGGCCCGCAGGGTGTACGGCGCGGCGGTGGTCTTCTTGGCGTTGTTCTGCGACCAGTCGACCAGCACCCGGCCCCGGCGCCGGGCCTTGGCCATGGTGTGCACCACCAGCTCCGGGCGCTCGGCCTCCAGGGCGGCGGCCAGCGCCTTCGCGTAACCGGAGACCCGGGTGCTCGGCGTGGGCTCGATCGGGACCAGCAGGTGCAGGCCCTTGGAGCCGGAGGTCTTCACCCAGGCCGCCAGACCGTCCGCCGCGAGCCGCTCCCGCAGCAGCAGGGCGACCGTGCGGCAGGTGAGCACGTCGGCGCCCTCGCCGGGGTCGAGGTCCAGCACCAGCCGGTCGGCGAGGGCGGGCGCGGCCGCGTGCCACTGCGGGACGTGCAGCTCCAGGCAGCCCAGGTTGGCGACCGCCAGCAGCGCCGCGCCGTCCTCCAGCACCACCTGCCGCAGCTCGCCGGTGTTGCTCGGCACGTCGACCGTGCGCACCCAGGCCGGGGTGCCGGGCGGCGGGTTCTTGGCGACGAACACCTCCGCCTCGACGCCGTCCGGGCAGCGCAGGAAGGAGACCGGGCGGTCGCGCAGGTGCGGGAGCAGGGCGGTGTGCACGGCGGCGTAGTAGCGCAGCACCTCGCCCTTGGGCGTGCCGGTGCGGGGGTAGTACACCTTGTCGAGGTGGGAGAGGGCGAGGGTGCGCCCGTCCACCGTCATCTGCGGCACGCTCCGCCTCCGATGCCTCCGCTGTCGCCGCTGTCTCCGATGCCTCAGGTGCCTCCGCTGTCTCCGGCGCCTCCGGTGGGGTGCCCCCGCAGCCAGTCTGCCCCGGTTCGGCGGCGGCCGCCCCGAGGGCTCCCGGGGTCCGTCCTCAGATGCCCGTCGTCCGCCCGGCGGGCGGCCGGGGCGCGCCCGGGTAGGTGCCGAAGTACCAGCGGTTGCCCTCCGGGTCGGCGGCGGCGAAGTCCCGCGAGCCGTAGTCGGTTTCGTACAGCCCGGTGGTGATCCGGGCCCCGGCGGCCACCGCGCGGGCGTGCACGGCGTCCGGGTCGGCGGTGACCACGTACGCGGTGAAGCCGCCCGGCCGGCCAGGCCAGGGATCGGTTCCCTCGGGCGTCCCGCGCTCGGAGCCGAGCATCACGCCGCCGCCCTCGGGCCAGGCGAGTTCGGCGTGCGCGACGACGTCGCCCTCGCCGTAGGTGACGACCTCCTGGAAGCCGAAGGCCTCGACCAGGAAGCGGATCAGGGCCCGGGCGTCGGTGGCGCGCAGGCTGGGCCAGACCTGCGGGGCGGGGGTCTCGGTGGCGTCCATGGCTCACTCACTCCTCGGGAAGCGTGGGTCGTCGTGCGGGTCGTTCCGCCTCCCACTCTGCGGCCGCACCCGGCGCCCCGCCTTGGACGTTTCGGAACTTCGCCTGCTCCGGCCCCTCCGCCGCCAGCCAGGCGCTCGGCGCGGCCCCGGCCAGCGCCCGGAACTCGCGGGCCAGGTGCGCCTGGTCGAAGTACCCGCAGCGCACGGCCAGTTCCGCGAGCCGGGGAGGCGGCTCGGTGGCGGCGAGCAGGCGCCGGGCGCGGTCGAAGCGCATCACCCGGGCGGCCGCTTTCGGGGTCAGCCCGGTCTCCCGGCGGAACCGCTCCTGGAGGTGCCGGGCGCTCCAGCCGGTCTCCCGGGCCAGCTCCGCCACCGGCAGCGCGCCGTGGCTGCGCCGCAGTGCCTGCCAGGCCCGGCCGACCTCGGGCGGCACCCGGCCGGAGGGCAGCAGCGCCCCGTCCAGCACGGCGAACCGTTCCGTCCAGTCGGGGGCGGCCAGCAGCTGCTCCCGGAGCCGCGGGGCGAACCGGCCGAGCACCTCCTCGGCGGGTACGTCGATCCCGGCCAACTCCCCGGCGGGCAGCCCGAACAGCGCCCGGGCGGCGAGCGGGTGCACGGCGATCTGCACGCCGGACTGCGCGCCCTCGTGGGTGATCAGCGCGGGGGTGGTGTGCAGTCCGCCGAGCAAGGTCGGGTAGCTGCCGGGCGGCTGTGCGGGATCGGGGTGCCCGGCGATCACCAGCGGCTCGTCGAGGGTGAGGATGAAGGTCAGGTACGGGGACGGCAGGCCGCGGTGCGCGGAGGGGGCGAGGCCGCGCTGCCGGTAGCCGGAGTACCGGGCCAGGTAGCGGCGCAGTGCCGTGGTGGGCCGGGCCCGGACGGCCTCGTCGACCGTCCGCTCGGCGTCCGTGGTCATGCTCCCAGTATCGGCGGTCGGGGCCGCCGGGCGCCGGGCCGGGGTCGCGGGCGGGGGCGGGGTTGCTTATGGTGAGGGCGCGGTCACACCCCTTCCGCCCCGACGGCGGGAGCCCGGGAGCGCCGCCGGGGGGATGCGGGGGGACCAGCGGGGGGAACCACCGACGAAGGAGTCCCCGTGACCACCACTGCCCGAGACATCATGCACACCGGCGCCCAGTGCGTCGGCGCCCACCAGACGCTGGCCGAGGCCGCGCGGATGATGCGCGACAAGAACGTGGGCGCGCTGCCGATCTGCGGCGACGACCAGAAGCTGAAGGGCATCATCACCGACCGCGACATCGTGCTGCGATGTATCGCGGAGGGCAAGGACCCGGCCACCATGACGGCCATGGAGCTCTCCGGCCACCTGCACTGCGTGCGCGCCGAGGACAGCATGGAGGCGGTGCTGCGCAAGATGGAGCAGCACCAGATCCGGCGCATCCCGGTGATCGACGGGGACCGGCTGGTCGGCATGATCAGCGAGGCCGACCTGGCGATGGGGCACCGCGACGGCCAGCGGCTGACCGATCAGCAGATCATCGAGTTCATGGACAGCGTCTACATGAAGCATTGACCGGCTGACGCCCCGCGTGCCCCGTGCCTGCCCGCCCCCGTGACCGGCCGGTCCCCCGTACCGGCCGGGCCCTTCGAGCGTGCCGGGCGGGGCACCGGTTCGTCTTGTACAAATGCGCACCGCCGGCGGCCGCGCACTTTCGGGGGCCGCATGTCGTGCGCGGGCGTGCGCCTCAGCCTCCGGCGTCCAGGAGGGTGCTGGTCACCCGCCCGGTGACCCGGTCGGTGACCTGGCCGGCGGGCTCGGGCAGGGCGGCGGCGGTGCGCCGGGACGCCAGGAACGCGCTCGGCGAGCGGCCGACCATGGCGCGGAAGGTCCGGTCGAGGTGCGACTGGTCGTAGTAGCCGCAGCGCGTGGCCAGGTCGGCGCCGGTGGTTCGCGCCCCGGCGGGGCGGCGCCCGAAGGGGTGGTCCCCGGCGGTCCGCTCCTCGTGGGCGGTCAGGACGTGGAGGGTGCGCTGGAGCCGGAGGATGCCGGCCGCCTGCTTGGGGGCCAGCCCGAGGTGCTCGCGGAAGCGCAGCTCCAGCCTGCGGCGGCTCCAGCCGGTGCCCTCGACCAGGGCGCCGATCGGCACCAGCCCGTGGGTGTGCCGCAGTTGCCGCCAGACCCAGTGCACGGACGGGTCCCAGTCCGGCCCGTACGCGAACAGCGCACCGAAGTAGCCGTCCAGCATGGCGAACCGGGCCGGCCAGCTCGGGGCGTGGGCGAGCCGGTCGGTCAGCGCCCGCAGCCGCGGGCCCAGCACGTCCCCGGCCTCGGCCCAGTGCCCGCCGAGCTCGCCGGCCAGCGGACCGAATGCCCGGAAGGCGCCCTGCGGAGTGAGCGAGACGGCCAAACCGTGCAGCACGCCCGCGTGTTCGGCGATCGTCGCGGTGCGGCGCAGCCCGGCCGCGACCGAGCCGAAGGCGGTGGCGGGCGCGGGGGAGACGGCGTCGGTGAGGCTCATCGTGCCTTCGAAGGCGAGGGCCACGGTGACCACGTCCGTCGGCACCTCCAGCCGTCGGAGCGGCCGGCGCAGGGCCAGCCGGTAGCCGCGGTAGCCGAGGACGTACGGGCGCAGCGGCGCGGCGGGGGTGCCGAGGACCGTCCCGGGCGCGGTGGTGGGGAGGGTGCTCCGGGTCATCGCAACTCCCGTGCTCGGCCTGGCGGGTGGCAGGTACCCGAACCATCGTAGGCGCCGCCGGGCGGCCTTTGGAGGGCGCGGACGGCGGTCGGTCGGCTTCGGGCGGCCCGGGCCGCCCGAGAGGCCGTCTCAGGGGCCGGAACCTCCTTTCCCACCAGTCGGGATTGCGGGCACACTTGCGCCCATGGGAAAGCAGTACGAACGCATCGACGGCCGGCTGCGCGGTTTCATCGAGCGCCAGCCGGTCTACTTCGTCGCCACCGCCCCGCTGGCCGCCGACGGGCACGTCAACCTCTCGCCCAAGGGCCGCGCCGGGACGCTCGTGGTGATCGACGAACTCACCCTCGCCTATCTGGACTTCGGCGGCTCACAGGCCGAGACCGTCGCCCACCTGCGGGAGAACGGCCGGATCACCCTGATGTGGTGCGCCTTCGAGGGCCCGCCGACCGTGGTGCGGGTGCACGGGCGCGGCGAGCCGGTCTTCCGGGACGACCCGCGGTTCGCCGGACTGCTGCGCCACTTCGACCCGGCCGCGGACGGCTCCGGTCTGCGGGCGATCGTGCTGGTCGAGGCCGAGCGGGTCAGCGACTCCTGCGGTTACGCGGTGCCGGTCATGGACTACCGCGCCGACCGGGACCTGCACGCCCAGTACTTCGACCGCAAGGACGAGGAGGAGTTCGGCGCCTACTGCGAGCGCAAGCCGCTGGTCGGCACCAGCATCGACGGCCTGCCGGCCGTCCCGCTGCCGCTCCCGCCCCGGCCGTCCTGACCGTCCCGGCCGTCCTGACCGGCGCGTTCGTCCCGGCCGCCCCGATCCCGCGGGCCCCGGGCACGACGAGGCCGCCGCACCCCGGGTGGGGTGCGGCGGCCTCGTGGCGTGCGGTCCTACTTGGTCAGACCGGCCTTGGCGGAGCAGACCGGCCAGGCGCCCGGACCCTGGGCGGCGAGCACCTTCTCGCCGACGGAGATCTGCTGCGCCTTGGTGGCCTGGTGGGCCTGCGGGGCGTAGGCGGTGCCACCGAAGGCGGCCCAGGTGCTGGAGGTGAACTGCAGGCCGCCGTAGAAGCCGTTGCCGGAGTTGACGGCCCAGTTGCCGGTCGCCTCGCAGGCGGCGACCTTGTCCCAGACCGTGGCCGGCGCGGCGGAGGCGCTGGTGGCCGCGACGAGGCCGGCCGCGGGCAGGGCGGTGAGCGCCCCGGCCATCAGAGCCATCCGGACGCGGTTGCGGCGCTTCGGGGTGGCGGTGGTGGCGGCAGCGGCGGTCTCGTTGCGGAAGGTCATGGAGTTCCTTTCGGAGGGTTCGCGAGCGCGCGGAACCAGACCCTCGGAAGGCCGTCGGTTTCGGGGACACGTCACTCGCGTGGTTCTGCACCGTCCTGCCCGGGGGCGGTTGGCCCGGCCGGAGCGGATCGCTCGGTGCAACGGGTTCGAAGTTACGGGGGTGGTCGTGGCGGTTTCAAGGATTCGAAGGTTTAGCCATGTCAGAGGGCTGTTACCGGGCGTAAGGATCAAGGAATTGTGGCGATTTCGCCCGATTTGCCACTATTTCCAAGATCAAATAGCCCCGGGAAGTGGCCCGCGCCACTCCGAACCCCCCGCAGAACCGCTGTGAGGCCGCCCACACGGTCGACAGCGTGTGACGGTCGGCCAGCCGCCGGTGCCGGATTCGGCGTCCGGGCCACCGCCCCGGGTGGCCCGGGCCACAGCCCTCACCCGGAGAGCCCGCCGCCGTCACTCCCGGTGGCGGGCATAGCCTCATTTCCATGAGCAACGAGAGCGATGCAGCGGACACGGCGGACGCGGGAGAGGCGGCCGCCGGTACGGGTGGGGCGGCGGACGCCGGCGTGCGAGGGGCCGCCGCGGCCGGGGCGCCGACCGGCCCCCTGGAGCACGAGGCCGCGGCCGCACCCGCCGGCTTCGAGCTGGGCACCGACGGCCCCGGCGTGATCCTGGCCGGCCTGGACGGCTCCGACTCCTCCTGGCGCGCCACCGCCTACGCCGCCGGACTGGCCCGCCGGCAGGGCGCGGTCCTCGCGGTGGCGTACATCCAGCCGATCCTCGGCGCCGCGACCGCCCTGGCCGGGGCCGCGGTGGAGGAGACCACCCAGGAGATCGCCGAGGAACTGCTGGCCGCGCTGCGCGAGGCCGAGCACCGGGTGCGCGAGGTGTGGAAGGTGGAGTGGCGCTTCCTGACCATGCGCGGCGACCCGTACGGCGGCCTCGCCAAGCTCGCGGACGAACTGCGCGCCGACGCCGTGGTGGTCGGCGTCTCCGAGCAGGCGGGGCACAAGGTGATCGGCTCGGTGGCCGTCCGGCTGGTCAAGGCCGGCCGCTGGCCGGTCACCGTCGTGCCGTAGGAGGGACAGTCCCGGCCCGCGGCCGGGCAACCGCCCGAGGAGGGCCGGGGCGGCGGCCGGTAGGGTGCGTGACCATGACGGACACGCGGGGCACGCACCCCTCCGAGCCCGCCCACTCGACCGGCAACGACCTGCACCTCGACCTCCCCGCCACCGGGGGTCGGCGCGCCGCGCTGATGGCGGCGCTGCGTGAGGCGATCCGCAGCGGCAGACTGGCCCCCGGCACCCGGCTGCCGCCCTACCGCGCCCTCGCCACCGACCTCGGCCTGGCCCGCAACACCGCCGCCGAGGCCTACGCCGAACTCGTGGCCGAGGGCTGGCTGACCGCCCGCCAGGGCTCCGGGACCACCGTGGCCGAACGCGCCGAACCCGTCCCGCGCACCCGGGCCCGCCGGCCCGTCCGCCGCCCCGGCCCCACCCACGACCTGCGGCAGGGGCAGCCCGACGCCGCCTCCTTTCCGCGCACCGCCTGGCTCGCCGCCGCCCGCCGGGCCCTCACCGGCGCCCCCAACGAGGCCTTCGGGCCCGGCGATCCCCAGGGCCGGCGCGAGCTGCGCACCGTCCTCGCCGACTACCTCGCCCGCGCGCGGGGGGTGCGCACCGACCCCGACCGGATCGTGGTCTGCTCCGGCTTCGCCCACGCGCTGCGGCTGCTCTTCGACGGCGCCGCACCCGTCCTGCCGCCCGCCGAGCACGGCCCGCTGGCCGTCGAGGCGTACGGGCTGGGCTTCCACCGCGGGCTGCTGGCTGCCGCGGGCGTTGCCACCGTTCCGCTGTCGATCGACGAACTGGGCGCCCGGACCGGTGAGTTGGCCCGGTATCCGGAGGTCCGGACGGCCCTGCTCACCCCCGCCCACCAGTTCCCGACCGGCGGCCCGCTGCACCCGGGCCGCCGCGCGGCCGTGGTCGACTGGGCGCGCGGGCGCGGCGGGCTGCTCCTGGAGGACGACTACGACGGGGAGTTCCGGTACGACCGCCAGCCGGTCGGCGCCCTCCAGGGGCTCGACCCCGAGCGGGTGGTCTACCTCGGCAGCGCCAGCAAGAGCCTGACCCCCGCGCTGCGGCTCGGCTGGATGGTGCTGCCCGACCACCTGGTGGACCGGGTGCTCGCCGCCAAGGGCGAACGCGAGGGCTGGGCCAGCGCCCTGGACCAGCTCACCCTCGCCGATTTCATCGACTCCGGCGGCTACGACCGGCACGTGCGCCGGATGCGCCGCCGCTACCGGGACCGCCGCGACCAGCTGGTGGCCGCACTGGCCGCCCGCGCTCCGCACATCGAGGTCTCCGGCATCGCGGCCGGCCTGCACGCGGTGCTCCGGCTGGAGCCGGGCACCGAGCGCTCGGTGCTCAAGGCCGCCGCCTACCGGGGCCTGGCCGTCGAGGGGCTCGCCGACTACCGTCACCCGGCGATCGGCGAGGAGGCGATGCCCGCCGTCGACGGACTGGTGGTCGGCTACGCCACGCCGCCGGACCACGCCTACCCGGCGGCGCTCGGCGCGCTCTGCGACATCCTGCCGCCCTGCGGGTGACGGGGCGGGGGAGGAGCGGCGAAGCATAGGGCCCCGGGCACGCCCGTGGGGGCGGAACGCGGGCGGCGGGTGCGCGGTGTCCGTTCGCCGCTCCTGCGTCGGTACGGACCGGGGCCGAGGAACGCAACCCGGGCGGAGGCGAGGCCTACGCTCCTTGGTCATGCGCAGAACACATCCGAGTCGCGCCGCGCTCGCCGCGTGTCCGGCCCTCGTCGTCGGTCTGCTCCTCGCCGCCGCCCCCGCCGCCCGGGCCGACACCCAGCTGCCCCTCACGGCCGTCTCCGACAAGCAGACGACCGTCCGGGGCGGCGAGTTCACGCTCTCCCTGACGCTCACCAACCCGTACGACACCCCGATCCAGTTCGTCTACCAGAGTGTCCAGGAGACCTACGCCACCAGTCTGGAGAACGGGCTCAAGTTCACCGCGACCGCCTGCGGCACCCAGACCAACGGGTGCAGTGACAACGTCCACGGCGGCATCGCCCGCTACAGCGTTCCACTCGCCCCGGGCGCCAGCAGCGCCTTCACGGTGACGTACGCCGTCGCCCCGGATTCGGCCTGCGGTCCGGACACCCGGATCGACTTCTACTCCTACCTGTACTACGAGTACAACGGCGGTGAGACCAACAACTCGGGGATCATCGGCATCCCGGGTACCCAGGTCGCCTGCGCCTGACCCGACGGGACCGTCGGCGCCGTCGGCGTCATCGGCAGCCCGTCGCGGGCGCCGGGCCTCCCCGGTGCGGACCCCGACCTGCGCGCCCCCCGTTCACCCGTCAGGTGCCGGCTTCCCCCGTGCCGGCACCTGACGGGCCCTTCGCGTTCCCGGAGACCTCCGCGTCCCCGGGACCGTCGCGTCGCCGGGGTGGTTCGCGCGCTCCTCGCCGACGCCGGGACGGTGCGCCGGGTTGACGTCCGGCGATGGCCTCCGGGCCGTTCGGCAGGGCCCGGGCCGGGACTGGAAAGCCTTTGGCAGCACGGGGATCGCAGGGGCGAACGGATGTTCCCGGAGTTTATGTGACTGTGGGGGCGGACCGGGCGAGATTCACCCTATCGGGGGGTAGTGGGCCTCCGTGCGGGCCCGGTCGGGTCCTGGTGATCTAGGGTTCCGGATGGGCCGCCCGGAGACGGCGGCCGCCTTTCGCGTGAAACACCAACGCCCCCACCAGTAAGCGGATCTGATGATCCGTCATGGCATGCGCCAGGACGGGCCGGTATGCCCCTGGACGCGTGACCCGATCACAGGAATGGAGATCCCTGCCGATGACCGTGGACACGAGCCCGGAGGCAGTGCAGGCCAAGCAGCAGAGCCTCGCGACAGCCGCTGCCCGGAACCTTGCCACCACGACCAAGTCCGCACCGCAGATGCAGGAGATCACCTCCCGCTGGCTGCTCAAGGTGCTTCCCTGGGTCCAGGCGGCCGGTGGCGCCTACCGCGTCAACCGCCGGCTCACCTACGCCGTCGGCAACGGGGTGGTGGAGTTCATCAAGACCGGCTCCCAGGTCCGGGTGATCCCGGCGGAGCTGGGCGAGCTGGCGCTGCTGCGCGGCTACGAGGAGGAGGACGTCCTCACCGCCCTGGCCGACCGCTGCCAGCAGCGGGACTTCGGCCCCGGCGAGGTGCTCGCCACCCAGGGGGACGCCGCCGACAAGATCTTCCTGATCGCGCACGGCAAGGTCAACAAGATCGGCACCGGCAAGTACGGCGACGACACCGTGGTCGGCGTGGCCGGCGACGGCGACCGCTTCGGCGAGGACGCGCTGCTGAACCCGGACGCCACCTGGGAGTTCACCGCCAAGACCGCCACCGCCGGTGTCGCCCTGACGCTGACCCGGGCGGACTTCGCCGCCATCCGGGACAACGCGCCCAGCCTCCAGGAGCACCTCCAGTCCTTCCTGGCCCTGCCGCTCCAGGCGCAGAACGAGCGCGGCGAGGCCGAGATCGCCATGTCGGCCGGCCACCGCGGCGAGTTCGAGCTGCCCGGCGCCTTCGTGGACTACGAGCTCAAGCCCCGCGAGTACGAGCTGAGCGTCGCGCAGACCGTCCTGAAGGTCCACACCCGCGTCGCGGACCTGTACAACCAGCCGATGAACCAGACCGAGCACCAGCTGCGGCTGACGATCGAGGCCCTGCGCGAGCGCCAGGAGCACGAGATCGTCAACAACCCGGAGTTCGGCCTGCTCAACAACGCCGACTTCGACCAGCGCATCCAGACCCACTCCGGCCCGCCCACCCCGGACGACCTGGACGAGCTGCTCAACCGTCGCCGTGACCCCGACTACCTGCTCGCCCACCCGCGGACCATCGCCGCGATCGGCCGGGAGTTCAACGCCCGCGGGCTGTACCCCACCCACGTCGACCTCGGCGGGCAGCAGGTGCCGGCCTGGCGCGGGGTGCCGATCCTGCCGTGCAACAAGATCCCGGTCACCAAGGAGAACACCAGCTCGATCCTGGTGATCCGTACCGGTGAGGACAACCAGGGCGTCATCGGCCTGCACCAGACCGGCATCCCGGACGAGTACCAGCCGTCGCTGTCGGTCCGCTTCATGGGCATCGACGAGAAGGCGATCATCTCGTACCTGGTCAGCGCCTACTACTCGACCGCCATCCTGGTGCCGGACGCGGTCGGCGTGCTGGAGAACGTGGAGATCGCGCACCGCCGCAGCTGAGCGCACGGAACAGCGGGCGCGGGCCGTAACCGGCCGGCTCGAAGATCGTTTGACCTGATGACGGACGGCCCGCCCCCCGAAGGCGGGCCGTCCGCCTGACCATGTCTGATCACTTCTGGTCGTACCCGATGGAATGTCCGTCAGGAATGCGACCGTATCTGATCTTTCTGCCCGTCCTGACCGTTCCGCCCATTCCCCTGAGGTCGGTCGGCCCGAGCCGTTCCGTCCTCCCCGGACGACCCGAGAGGTGTGTGGAGCCCATGCCCCAGCGTCGGCAGATCCGCCGGATACCGCCCGGCGGCGGTGGGGGCGCGGCGCCCGGGCGACGGGTGCGGCTGATCGGCGCGGCGGCCTGCGTGGTCGCGGTCTGCGCACTGGTCGGCGGAGCGACCGCCTCCGGCTCGGGGCAGTCCGGCCGGCCCCCGCGCGGTCCGGCGGTGGACGTCTGCGTGTGCGACGAGACCGACGTGTCGCTGTCGGTACGGCCGGGCGGGCAGGTGACCGTCGGCGTGGACGTGGACGTCCAGGTCGGAGTCGGCGTCACGCCGGGCGCCGGCGGTCCGGGGCACCACGGGCCCAAGCCGCCGCACTGGCACCACCCCTGCCACCCGCCCAAACCCGGCCCGAAGCCGACTTCGAAGCCCAGCCCGAAGCCGACTTCGAAGCCCACCGCGCCGCCCTTCTCCCTGCCGCCCACGACCGTGCTTCCCACCCCCTCGATGCCCTTCCCGTCGACGCCCTTCTCCTCGCCCCCGCGCCCGACGGGGTTGCGCGGCGAGCCCGGGCGGCCGGTCGAGGGGCAGGCCGGGCCCGGGCAGGCAGGGCCGGGGCACGGCGGTGACGACCACGACGACGACTGGTGGGGGGACGACTGGTCCGACGACGACTGGTGGGGGGACCACGGCTGGCACCACCACCATCACCACCCGCATCCCTGCCCCAGCCCGACGCCCACCCCCACGCCGACGCGTACGCCAACCCCGACAGCCACGCCGACGCGTACGCCGACGCCGACCCCCACCGTCACGCCCACCCCAACCCCCACGCCGACTGGTACGCCGACCCCGACCCCGACTCCCACGCCGACGCCGACACCCACGCCGACGCCGACACCCACCCCGACGCCGTCGCCCACTCCCACGCCGTCGCCGAGCCCCAGCCCGACTCCCAGCCCGAGCCCGACTCCCAGCCCGAGCCCGACTCCCAGCCCGAGTGCGACTCCGAGCCCGAGTCCGTCGCCGAGCCCGAGCCCGAGCCCGAGCGCGACTCCGAGCCCGAGTTCGACGCCCAGCCCGAGTCCGGCCCCCACGCCGTCACCGACCGTGCCCACGCCGACCCCGTCGTCGCCCGGTCCGACTCCGGCCCCCACCCCGGCGCCCGCGTCACCCGCGCCCCCGGCGTCGCCGGCCCCCGCACCGCCGTCGGTCCCCGCGCCGCCGCCCGCCCCGCCCGCCCCCGCGCCCGCTGTGCCCGCTGTGCCCGTTCCGGCCCCCGTGGCGCCCGCGGCCTCCGTGCCGGCGGCCCCGAGCCCGGCCGCGCCCAGCCCCGCGGCCTCGCCGAGCGCGGTGCGTCCGAGCCCGCTGTGGCCGACCCCGTCGGCGCGACCGGTGTTCCACGCCCCGGCGACGAAGCCCGCGCCCATGGCCCGGCACCACCAGGGCATCTCGATGACCACCACGATGCTGATGATCATGGTTCCCGCCGTGATCGCGGCGGCTGCCCTGCGGCCGGGCCACGGTGGCCGAGGACGCGGTGGCCGCTCGGGTCCGTCCTGACCGTCTCCCGGCGGTGCGCCGACCGGTTTCCGGTCGGCGGCGGCCCCCCCCCCGGCCCGGTCGGCCCGGGGCCGCCCCCCTGAACCTTTTCCTTTCCGTCACAAGCCAAGCCAGAGAAGGGAGTTCCCATGTCCGAGTGGGTGGCGTTGATCATCGCCATGGCGTCGGCCTGTGCCGTCGTCGTGGCGGTGGTGGTGCTCAGGCAGCGCCGACCGATCGAGGAGAGCACCGACGAGACCCCGGACGTCATCGAGTACATCACGATGATGATCGGGGTGGTCTACGCGATCGTCCTCGGTCTCGCCATCGCGGGTGTCTGGGAGGCGCGCGGCGCCGCACAGGACGACCTGTTCCGCGAGGCGCAGTCGCTGCGCGAGGTGAGCGACCGCGCGGTGATCTACCCGGTGGAGTTCCGGGACCAGGTCCGGGCCGACGTGGACGCCTACGTCTCGTACGTCGTGAACACCGAGTGGGACTACATGAAGGAGAACGGGGCGATCACCGAGAAGGGCGACCAGCTGCTCCAGAAGCTCCAGAACGACGTCGCCACCCGGGCGCCCGCCTCCGACCTGGAGTCGCAGTCCTACCAGCCGATCATGGACCGGGTCAGCGAGGCATCGGAGGCCCGCAATTCGCGCGGGCAGAACGCCGGGCCGACGATGCCCGGGGTGGTCTGGCTCGGTCTGATCGGCGGTGCGGTGGTGACCGTCGGCATGCTGTTCGCGCTGCAGATCCGGCGCACGCCGCGGGAGTTGACCCTGGCGCTCTGCTTCAGCGTGCTGATCGCCTTCCTGCTGTTCATGATCTGGGACTTCGACAATCCGTTCTCCCGGAGCGTGTCGGTGACCACCCAGCCGTTCGAGGACCTCTTCCCCTCGCTCAACCTCGGCGGCTGAGCGGGCGAAATCCGCTCGGTGTCGGCTCGGCATCGGCCCGGGATCCGGCCAGGTGATCTTCGGATAATCTGGCCCGGATCGTCGGGGGTCGGCCCCGGCGGAAGGAACAAGGGGATTCTCAGCAGTGTCCGACCCGACGCCGGATCTCGGCGCCCACTACCCGCCGGCCCGCCCGGAGCGCGCCTGGTTGTGGCTGCCCGCCTCGGAACGGCTCCGGCGGAAGAAGCAGCGCCGGATGTGGGAGGAGTACCGGAAGCGCTACCGCCCGGAGGACGAGGCCAAGGCCCGGCGGCGCAAGCACCTCCGGGACGAGGGTACCGACTGCTGCCTCGACGGCTGCTGCGAGATCGCCGACCCCTGCCTGATCGCCCTGATCCCGGTGATGATGGTCTCCGGCGTCCGGTTCGCCCTCACCGGCGCGCGCGGACGCCGGACGGCCGACCCGTCGGCCCCCGCCCCGCGCGGGTTCGCGGCCGGAGTGCTGTACGGCGCGGTGCGCCACTACCGCACCGAGGTCAGCCCCCGGCGTCCGGCCTGCTGCCCGTACACGCCGTCCTGCTCGACCTACGCGGTGCAGGCACTGCACCGGCACGGCGCGCTGCGCGGGGCCCGGCTGACGGCCGGACGGCTGCTGCGCTGCCGCCCGGGCGCGGGCGGGACGGACCCGGTTCCGCCGCGCTGAGCCGCGCTGAGCCGCGCCGACTCTTGGGCGGTCGAGGCACCGAGG
>NZ_JBHXTL010000028.1:48386-60001 GCF_042677365.1 Kitasatospora sp. NPDC127116 | reverse complement strand
CCGCCGGCCCGCCCGCGGGGGCGGGCCGTCTCCCCACCGTGGCGCCGGCTGAGTGCGGCCTGGCGCCTCAACCTCATTTGGGGGTTTTGCTCGGCGTGGCCGCGACGGGTCTCCGGGCAGTTCCCGCGCGGGCCGCCGATCATGCACTCATGCGCTCATGGCCGACGGACCGTCAGCGCAGGCTGCTGTCCATCGAGTTGAGCATCGTGCCGGAGGCGTCGTCGTTCTCCAGGGAGAAGGCGAACAGCCCGCCCAGGCCCTTGCTCTTGGCGTAGGCCCCGCGCGCCTGGACGGCCTGCGGAGTGTCGCCGGTCCAGAAGTTGGTGCCGTCGTAGACCCAGCTGCTCTCGGTGGCCGGGTCCCAGTGGGTCTGCGCCGCCGTCGGGTTAAGCTCCTTCCAGGCAGCCAGGCCGGCCTCCTGGCTCAGCGGCTTCTTCGCCGTCGGGCCGGTCGCACTCTGGTACAGGCCGTAGTTGGAGCCGGCCGGGACACCGGTCCAGCCGCGCCAGTAGAACGGGATGCCCAGCACGATCTTGTTCGCCGGGAAGCCGCCGGGGATGCCGTACTCGGGCAGGCCGGTGGTGTACGCGGCGATCGTGGTGTCCACGTTGTACTTGCGGGTGCCCGGGGTGATCGGCGTGGTCGGGTCGGCCGGGCTGTCGTGCAGCGGGTCCTGGTGGTTGGTCGGGCCCGTGGCGTCCCACGCGCCGTGCATGTCGTAGGACATCACGTCGGCGTAGTCCAGGTAGGCGCCGATCTTGTCGGTCTCCAGCTGGGCGACCTTGTCCTGGCCGCTGGGCAGCGCGGCGGTCAGCAGGTACCGCTTGCCCTGGGCGGCGCCGAGGGCGTCCAGCTGGGTGCGGAACTCCTTGAGCAGCAGGGTGTAGTTCTGCTTGTCGGCCGCGGAGTAGTGGTTGCCGGTGTGGCCGCCGGCCGAGCCCGGGTACTCCCAGTCGAGGTCGACGCCGTCGAAGAGGCCCGCCGCCGAGGCCGGGCCGCCGGAGGCGTCACCGGCCACGCCGGTCGGCAGGTTCCCCTTGAGGAACATGTCGACGCAGGAGGAGACGAAGGCCTTGCGGGAGGAGTCGGTGGCCGCCGCGTCGGAGAAGTACTTGGAGTACGTCCAGCCGCCGATCGAGATGGTGAAGCGCAGGTTCGGGTACTTGGCCTTCAGCTGCCGGAGCTGGTTGAAGTTGCCCTTGAGCGGCTGCTCCCAGGTGTCGCTGCTGCCGTCCACGCTGGTGCCGGCGCCGTAGTCGGCCTGGTAGTCGGCGTAGGCGTCGCCCGCGCCGTCACCGGCGTTCGGGTTGGACTCGTTGGCCGAGTCGGAGGCCTTCACCGCCTGGAAGCAGGTGAACTTCGTCGGGTCGATGTTGGCGAACGCGTAGTGGACGACGTCCAGCTTGGCCGCCGCGCCGCTGGTGTCGACGTTCTTCGCGTTGTACGCGTTCTCGTAGACGCCCCACTGGTCGAAGTAGGCCGAGCGGACCGGCTGCTGGGCCGGGGCGGCCGCGGTCGTGGTGCTCACCGGGGCGGACTGGGCGGAGGCGTGGCCGCCGGAGTAGCCCTGGACGCTGAAGGTGTAGCTCTTGCCCGGCAGCAGCGAGCTGACCGCGACGGAGGTGCCCATCGAGGTGGCGACGAGCTGGCCGTTGGACCACACCTTGTAGGCGACGGCGCCGTCACCGCTGGTGAGGGTGGAGGGCTGCCAGGTGAGCACCACCGCGTTGGACGTCGTCCTGGTGACCGCGAAGCCGGTCGGGGTGGTGACCTTGCCGTCCCCGGCCGGGCCGCTCGCGGTGGCCGTCGGGGTCGGGGTGGTGGTCGTGGGGGTGCCGGTCGGGCTGTTGGTCGCCGTCGGGCTGCCGGTGGCGGTCGGGCTGCCGGTCGCCGTGGGGCTCGCGGTCGGGCTGGCCGTGGCGGTCGGACTGGCGGTGGCCGTGGGGCTGGCGGTCGCGGTGGGCCCGGCCGGGCCGGTCAGGGTGAGGTCGTCCGCGTAGTACGTGCCGGTGCCGTACCAGCCGTGGGTGAAGACCGTGACGGAGGTCGTGGTGGCACCGGTGGTGAAGGTGGTGCTCAGCTGGTTCCAGCCGGTCCCGCCCGGCGTCCAGGCCGAGGAGTTGACGCCGGTGCCGGTGGCGCCCAGGTAGACGTAGCTGCCCTGGACCCAGCCGGCCAGGGTGTACGCGGTGTTCGGCTGGACGGCGACGGTCTGCTGGCACTGCGCGGTGTCGGCGGCCGAGGCGGCGCCGCTGAGCGCGCGGCTCCCGCCGTGCACCGGGGTGGTGACGACGGACCCGTTGGAGCAGGTCCAGCCGGCCAGGGTGCCGGTCTCGAAGTCGCCGTTGGCCAGCAGGTTGACCGGGGCGGCCGAGGCGGAGCCGAAGGTCAGGGCGATGGCGGCGCCGCTGGTGGTCAGGGTGGCGGCCAGGGCCAGTGCGGTGGCCCGTCTGCGCTGGGCGGCCCGGCGGCCGGCACGCTCCCCGGCGGGGTTGGCGGGCCGTGCGGGCATGACGCGATCGTGCATGCGGTGGGTCCTCCGGATGTGTGGGGGTTCCGGCGGTGCGGTGGCCCGGACGGGCCGAGGGGAGCCGGCCCGGGCGCGGTGGGGGCGCGCGGGCTGGTGACACGTGCTGACGAGCGGTGCGCGGACACGACGGGCTGCCGGCCCGTGCACGTCACGACTGAACAGATTGGACTGGACCAATATTCGCCGTCAAGGGTGTCCGCCCGCTGGACCGCCTCCGGCCCCGGCAGCGGCGGCCCCGGACAGCGGCGGCCGGGGTGGCGCGGGCCCGGTAGGTTGGCCGGTACGAGCAGGCCCGTCGAACGCAGGAGGCGCGATGGACAGCCAGGACTGGGACGACCGCTACGCCGCGAGCGAGCTGGTGTGGGGCGCGGCGCCCAACCAGTGGGTGGTCCGTGAACTGACCGGCCGCACCCCCGGCCACGCCCTCGACCTCGCCGCCGGAGAGGGCCGCAACGCCATCTGGCTGGCCGCCCAGGGCTGGGAGGTCACCGGACTGGACTTCTCCGCCGTCGCCCTGGAGCGCGCCGAACGGCTCACCGCCGACCTGCCCGACGAGGTCGCCGACCGGCTCACCTGGCGCCACGGCGACGCCCGTGCCTTCGAGGCCCCCGCCGCCGGCTACGACCTCGTCCTGGTCGCCTACCTCCAGATCCCGGCCTCGGGCCGCCGGGCGGCGCTGCGCCGCGCCGCCGACGCGCTCGCCCCCGGCGGCACCCTGCTCGTCATCGGGCACGACTTGAGCAACCTCACCGAGGGCGTCGGCGGCCCGCAGGACCCGGCCGTGCTCTTCACCCCCGAGGACGTCCTGGCCGACCTCGCCGACCGCGGGCTGCGCCCCGTCCGGGCCGAGCGGGTGCACCGTACGGTCGGCGGCGAGCCCGGGCACAAGGGCGGTGGGGCCGGCGCGGGCGGACGGGTCGCGGTGGACGCGCTGGTGCGGCTGGAGCGCGGCGCCGGGTGACTCCCGGCCGCCGGCCCTCGGGGAGGCCGGCGGCACCTGCCGTCCGGCGGAGCCCGGTCCGCCCGGCGGCGTACGACGGTTGACGAAGCGTCAACTAGCGTGTGAGCCATGAGGATTCGCGTTCTTCCGGCGGCCGTGGCCGTCGCCGCCGCGCTGCTGCTGGCCGGTTGCGGTGGTGCGGGTCCGGGCTCCGGCTCCGCCGACGAGGAGCGGCCGGGGCCCGGGCCGGTCGGCGCGTCGCCGACCGGCCCGCCCTCGGCCGCCGTGCCCTCGGCCGCCGTGCCCTCGGCCGCCGTGCCCTCGGCCGCCGCGCCCCCGGCCGGTGCCGAGCGTCGCGCCGACGGCGCCCAGCTGCTCTACCGCGCCGGGGGCGGCCGCAGCGCGCAGAACCCGGCCTTCTCCCCGGACGGCCGCTCCGTCCTGCTGACCGAGTTCAGCGGGGGCTACAACAAGGGCGCCGCCGCCCTCGGCGTCCTGCCGCTGGACGGCGGCGCCCCGCGCACGGTGCTGGCGGACCCCGACCGGGCGGCCGTCAACCTCCCGGGCGCCAGCTGGAACGCGGCCGCCGACGCCTTCGCCTTCGCCACCGACCGGGAGTCCGGGCACGACGAGATCTGGCTGATGCGGCCGGGCGGCGCCCCCGAGCGGGTGACCGGGCACGCCGACGCCAGCGGCTACAGCGAGCCGAGTTTCTCCCCGGACGGCGAGTGGATCGTCTTCCAGCAGAGCCGGGAGCCGGAGCACGCCGCCGTGCCGGGCGACGCGGCCGAACAACAGGACTCGCTCTGGAAGGTCCGCCGCGGCGGCGGCGCTCCCGTCCTGCTGGTGGACGGCCGGGGCACCGGCACCGACAACCGGCAGCCGAACTGGTCCCCGACGGGCGACCGGATCGTCTTCCAGCGGCGGAGCGCGGGCCGCGAGGACTGGTCGCTGTGGACGGTGGACCCGGACGGCGGCGGACTGCGGCAGGTCACCGGGTCGCCGGGCGAGCACACCGACCCGAGCTGGTCCCCGGACGGCCGCTTCCTGGTCTTCTCCTCCACCCTGGGCGACCTGCCGAACGCCCAGGTCTTCGTGCTGGAGGCGGCCGGCGGCACTCCCATCCGGGTGACCCTCGACGACGGCGCCTACGACGGCGCGCCGAGCTGGTCCCCGGACGGGCGGTGGATCGCCTTCGAGTCCGCCCCGGGCGGCGAGGCCGGCCCCGCCGCCCTCTGGCGCATCCCGGCGCCGGTTCGCTAGACGGCCTGGCCGACGGTGATCGTCACCACCGAGTACTGCGCGACGGTCAGCGGCACGCTGACCGTCCCGCCGGTGACGGTGTACGGGACGGCCTTGGGCGCCGGGTCGGTGCCGTCCGGGCTCGCGACGGTGACGGCGGAGACGCTCGCCCCGGCCGGGAGGGCCCAGGAGAGCGTGCAGTTGGCGGGCGTGCTGCGGAACGCCGCCGGGGTGTCGCCGAAGTTGGTGAAGTTCACCAGGTGGACGACGGTGTCGGCGCCGAGCCGCCGGGCGTCCAGGAAGATCCGGCGGTCCCCGGCGAGGGTGACCTCCGGCGGGGCGGACTGGCGGACGGCGGTGAGCAGTTGGTCGGCCGAGGCCTGGTCGGTCCTGGTGAGGTAGCTCAGCCCGGGCAGCGCCTTGACGTACCAGCAGCTGCCGCTGCCGTAGGAGTTCTGCCTGGTGGCGGGCAATGGGTCGGCCCTGCGCAGGCCGAGCACGTCGGAGAGCGCGAACTCGGTGCGCTGGCCGCCCAGTTCGTCGAGCGCGGTGGGTGCCGGGCCGGTGATCACGATCGTCCCGCCGGCCGCGACGAACCCGCGCAGCAGCGCCGCCTCGGCGTCCGACACCGCCTGGAGGTTGGGCAGCAGCAGGACCTTGAACCGGGCCAGGTCGTCGGCGGTCAGGCCGGGGCTGGGCACCGTGGCGAACGGGACGTGGGCGTAGACCAGCGCCTTGACGGTGCCCCGGAACTCGCCGAGCCAGGGCAGCGAGGCGCAGCTCATCTCCGGGTCGTCGCCGCCCCACCAGTCGGTGATCCCGGCCGGGGCTGTGGCGTTGACGTACATCCCGTTGCCCTCGCCGGGGGACACGTAGTCCCGGGACGGCGCGGAGTGGTAGACGCCGACCCGCGCGATCGACACCGGGTCGTAGAGCCTGGTCTGGTTGGTGCGCACGAAGCGGTACATCCGGGTGCGCATCGCGGCGTCCACGGTGTCGTTCTTGAACGGGGTCTTCACCTCGTACGGGTTGCAGCCGGCCGCGATCAGCTGGGACATCACCAGCGAGGCGTCGTCGGCCTGCCAGCCGTAGGAGAACGCCCAGGCCGGCTTGGTGCCGCTGGCGGCGCGGGCGTACTTGTACATGGAGATCAGGCAGACCCAGTCGGCGGCGGTGGCGTGCCGCATGCCGTCGTAGTTGCCGAGGATGTCCACCTCCCAGACCTGGCCGACGGCGCCGGGGGCCTGGCGCAGGTAGCCGCCGTCCAGGCCGATCGAGGTGGCGTAGCGGTAGTCCATCGACACGGTCTCGACGAAGGTGACCAGGTCGGGGTTGACCGAGCGGCCGGCGTCGGCGATGTCCAGCTGGAACCGGAGCAGGTTGCGGTGGCGCCACTCGACGTAGCGGCGGAAGACCGGGTCGGCGAAGTTCGCGGCCTTGGGCAGGGCGAGGCCGGTGTCGGCCTTGAACGCGGCCGCGCCCCAGGTGGAGGCGTCGCACCAGGAGAGCACGCCGTCGAAGTAGATCGGGACGTCCGGCCAGATGCCGTCCACGCCGGTCGCGGCCACGCCCTTGATCCGGTTGAGGTAGTAGTCCCGCCAGGGCGAGTTGGGACTGAGCCAGACGCTCTCGTCGCCCGGGTCGACCCAGACCACCACGCTGCCGTAGAACACGTTGGGCTTGCCGGCGAGGTCGCGCTGGACCCAGTTCTTGCCCTGGTCGTTCTTGTAGAAGGAGCGGCCCTTCTCCCCGCCGGGGGAGATCAGCTCCAGCGACGGGTAGTACATGACGACCTTGAGGCCGGCCGCGTGGGCCAGGCCGGTGAACTGCTTCACCTCGGCCATGTGGGCGGCGAACTGGGCGTCGGTGAGCCAGTCGGAGAGCAGGGTGTCCAGCTCGATGACGCTGACCTCCTGCGCCTTGAGGGCGTCCACGGCGCTCTGCATGTCGGCGGGCTCGTTGAAGGTGCCGTCGGCGATGCGGGCGTAGCGGGCCCAGTCCGGCCAGGTCTGTGCGGCGGCTCCGGCGCGCAGCCCGGCGTGGGAGGACGGCCAGAGGCCGTCGTACTGCGCCGTGCCGAATTCGTGGTCCCGTGCCGCGGCGGCCCAGGCCGTGCCGCCGGGCAGCAGCCGGACGGTGGCCAGCGCGCCGCCGGCGCCGAGGCCGGCCCGGAGCAGCCGGCGCCGGCCGAGGCGGGATCCCTCCGGTCGCTGCGGTGCTGCGTGCTGTTCGGTTCCGTCGTGCCGTTCGGTTCCTTCGTGCTGCTCGGGCATGGTGGTCCCCCCAGCGAGAGCGGGCGGCGCGCGTCGGCACGGCCCGGGAACGGTCGTGAGCACTGCGAGTCGTGGGTACTTCTCCGTCGTGGGCACGGTGAGGCGTGGGCACCGCGATCGGCGCGTGGACGGCGCGTCGGTGCTGCCGGGCGCCGTCCCGGGGCCGACCCTAGACCGTGTGCCGCCCCGGCCGTCCGGTCGCGGTCCACGGCTACGCCAGACGTCGGACCGCCGGTTCCCTCAGTGTGCGGACCGTTGTCGGGGTGAGGTCCGGGGGAGTACGGGGTACAGGTGCTCGCAGGGCACCGTCGATGATCATAAATTCTCTACAGTGCTGTAGATTCGCGGCACGGACGGTGGCAGAACGGAGGAGGACGCGATGAGCGTTTCGCTGGCCAAGGGGCAGAAGATCAGCCTGGAGAAGCCGGGGGGTGGGCAGCTGAGCCTGGTCCGGATGGGCCTCGGCTGGAAGGCGGCGGAGCGCAAGGGCTTCCTCGCCAAGCTGCTCGCCGCCGGCCGGGAGATCGACCTGGACGCCTCGGCGGTGCTGTTCGCCCAGGGGCGACCGGTGGACGTGGTGTTCTTCCAACACCTCAACAGCAACGATGGTTCGGTCCGGCACAGCGGGGACAACCTGGTCGGCGGCGCGGGCGACGCGACCGACGACGAGTCGATCACGGTCAACCTGACCACCGTCTCCGCCGAGGTCGACCAGATCGTCTTCACCGTCAACTCCTTCACCGGGCAGACCTTCCAGGAGGTCGAGGCGGCGTTCTGCCGGCTCGTGGACGAGACCACCGGCGTCGAGCTGGCGCGCTACACGCTCACCGGCGGCGGCCCGTACACCGCGCAGATCATGGCCAAGGTGCAGCGCACGGAGACCGGCTGGCAGATGGCCGCGATCGGCCAGCCGGCCAGTGGGCGGACCTTCCAGGACCTGATGCCGGAGCTGGTCAAGCACCTCTGATCGCCCGTGGCGGGTTCCGGCTCCCCGGCTCCCCGGCTCCCCGGCTCCCCGGCTCCCCGGCGTTCCGGCCTTCCGACGTCCTGACGCCCTGTCGGGCCGGAGCCCCGAGCCGCGAGCCCCGGCGTCAGTCGATGTCGCGGCGCCGGAACCCGGCCAGGGCCAGGGCGATCAGGGCGGCCGCGACCAGGGTGAGCACGGCGAGCGGCGTCCAGTCCATCGCGGCCGCCGGGAGCCGGGGCACCCGGCCGTACGGGGAGAGCCGCTCCAGGCCCGCGGGGAGGTCGAGCAGCGGGCCCAGGTAGCCGATCACGAAGGCGTACCCGGGCACCAGCCAGGCCAGCGGCGCGGCCCGGGGCAGCCAGCCGTACACCACGGCGGCGAAACCCACCGTCACCCACTGGGCGGGCGCGAAGGCCAGTGCCGCGCCGGTCAGCCGCAGGAACGCGCCCCCGTCGCCGCTGGACAGCGCCCCGGCCAGGCCGAAGCCCACGCCCGCCGCCAGCAGGACGGCGGTGGAGCCCAGCAGGGCCGCCGCCAGGTGTCCGCCCAGCCAGGCCGACCGTGACACGCCGGTGGCCAGCACCGGCACCGCCCGTCCGGCGCTCTCCTCGGCACGCGGGCGCAGCGTGGCCAGCACCGCGTGGACGCCGCCGAGCACGGCGACCACCAGCATGGTCAGCGCGGCGTAGGAGTCGGCGAGGGTGTGTCCGCCGAGCCGCTCCAGCGCCTCCCGGATCCGGTCGACGTCCCCCAGCATCGAGTCGGCGTCGCCGAGCAGCGAGCCGTACATCGCGCCGACCAGCAGCAGGGCGGCCGCGAAGCCGCCGAACAGACCGCGGTGCAGGCGCAGCGCCAGGCCGAACGGGGTGCCCAGGGCCGGGCCGCCGGTGGCCGGGCCGGGACGGGCGGCGCGCAGGCCGGCGCCGTGGTCGCGGCGGCTGCTGAGCGCGAACCCGGCGGCGGCGGTCGCGGCGGCCAGGGCGAGCGCGGGCAGCAGCGGCCACCAGCGGTCGTCCACGAAGGGGTAGCTGCGCTGCAGCCAGCCGATCGGGGAGGCCCAGGAGAGCGCGCCCGAGCCGGCGTCCCCGGCCGCGCGCAGCGCGTACGCGCCGCCGAGCACGGCGAGGGCGAGCCCGGAGGCGGTCCGGGCGTGCGCACCGAGCTGGACGGTGACGGCGGCCACCGCGGCGAACAGCAGCCCGGCGAGGGCGGTCGCGGCGCCGTACAGCGCCGATCCGCCGGCGGTGAGGCCGGGGACGCCCAGCGCGGGCAGGCCGGCCGCGAGCAGCAGGCCGAGCGCGAGGTCGGCGACGGCGGCGGTGGCCAGGGCGGCGGCGAGCGGGGCGTGCCGGCCGACGGCGGCCGAGCGGAGCAGTTCGGCGCGGCCGCTCTCCTCCTCGGCCCGGGTGTGCCGGGTGACGGTGAGGACGCTCAGCAGCCCGGCCAGGACGGCCAGCAGACCGAGCATCCGGTGGCCGAGCATGGCGCCCCAGGTGTAGTCGGCCAGGTAGTGGGCCGGTCCGCTCATCGCGAGCATCGCCGGGTTGTCCGAGCCGTGGGCGATGGAGGCGCGCTCGGCGGCGGTCGGGTAGAGGGTGTGGACGCTGTTGGCGGTGGACAGGGTGACCAGCCAGAGGCCGAGCACCCAGGCGGACAGCCGCAGCCGGTCGCGGCGCAGGGCGAAGCGGAGCAGCGCGGTGGTGCCGGCCAGGGTGGTGCGGGTCGCCGTGCGGCGAGGAGCGGCGGCGCGGCCGGTGGCCGGTTCGGCGGCGGTGGCGGTCATCGCAGGGCCTCGCCGTCGGCGCGGTGCCCGTCGGCGGCCGGCTCGTCGCCGTAGTGGCGCAGCATGAGCTCCTCCAGCGTGGGCGGGTGGCTGAGCAGGCCGCGCAGTCCGGCCGCGCTCAGGAGCCGTACGGCGGCGTCGAGTTGGGCGCCGTCCACGGCGAACCGGACCCGGTCGCCCTCGGTGTGCAGGCCGTGCACGCCGGTCAGCGCCTCCAGTCCGGGGACCGGGCGCAGGGTCCGGGCCTCGACGGTGGTGCGGGTGAGGTGGCGCAGCTCGTCGAGGGAGCCGCTCTGCACGACCCGGCCGTGCCGGACGATGCTCACCCGGTCGCCCAGTTTCTCCACCTCGTCCAGGATGTGGCTGGAGAGCAGGACGGTGCGGCCGTCCTCCTTGGCCCGGCGCACGACGTCCTGGAAGACCACCTCCATCAGCGGGTCGAGGCCGGAGGTCGGCTCGTCGAGCAGCAGCAGCTCGGCGTCGGAGGCGAGCGCGGCGACGATGGCGACCTTCTGCCGGTTGCCCTTGGAGTAGCTGCGGCCCTTCTTGGTCGGGTCGAGGGCGAAGCGCTCGATCAGCTCGTCGCGGCGGCGGCGGTCGAGCCGGCCGCGCAGCCGGGAGAGCAGGTCGATGGCCTCGCCGCCGGTGAGGTTGGGCCAGAGCTCGACGTCGCCGGGCACGTAGGCGAGGCGGCGGTGCAGCTCGACGGCGTCGTGCCAGGGGTCCTTGCCGAGCATGCGGGCGCTGCCGCCGTCGGCGCGCAGCAGGCCGAGCAGGACGCGGATGGTCGTGGACTTCCCGGATCCGTTGGGCCCGAGGAAGCCGTGGACCTCGCCGGTCTCGACGGTGAGGTCGAGGCCGTCCAGCGCGGTGGTCCGGCCGAAGGTCTTGCGGAGGCCGGACAGGGTGATGGCCTTGGTCATGGTTGTGAAGCTATCGTAGTTTCAGAAAAACGTGAATATTGGGAAGCGTTAAAGTTCGACAGGGACGAGTGATCACCGGAAAGGGGCTCAGGGTGGTGCAGGGAACGAAGGGGCCGGGGGAGCCCGAGGAGGAGCGCGAGGACAAGGCGCTGTCGGACTTCGTCGAGCGCTTCGCCGCGGAGCTGGTGGTCGCGGGCATGGGCCGGATGCCGTCCCGGATCTTCTCCTGCCTGATGGCGGAGGAGAGCGGAGTGCTCACCTCCGCCGAACTCTCCGAACGGCTGCGGATCAGCCCGGCGGCCGTGTCCGGCGCGATGCGCTACCTGATCCAGGTCGGCCTGGTCGCCAAGGAGCGCGAGCCCGGCTCCCGGCGGGACCGCTACCGGGTGCTCAACGACGTCTGGTTCGAGTCGCTGACCCGGCGCGACGAGATCATGCTGCGCTGGATCCGGGTGCTGCGCGACGGCGAGGCCACCGTCGGCGCCGGCACCGTGGCGGGGGAGCGGCTGGCGGAGAGCGCCGCCTTCTTCGAGTTCATGATCGACGAGCTGCACGGGATGCTCGGCCGCTGGCGCGAGCACCGCGCGGCCGGGACGCGGTAGCGGGTCGGCCCGGACGCGGAGCGTCGGCACGGGGGGCGTTCGGCGGCGGGAAGAGCGCGCTCACCGGCCCGGTGGAGATCCGCCCCCGCGCCGGGGAGCCGCTGCCGACGGTCGGTCGGCGCTGCTCGGTGTTCGACTCCGTGGGCCGGGACGAGGCAGGGAGGTCGTGACAAGCCCGGGCGGGGCCGCCCGTGACGAACCGTGGGCCGCCCGTGACGAGCCGTGGGGGGGGGGGGGGCGGGTGGAACGCCCGCCCCCCCCCCGGCGCGTCCTTGCCCGGTGCGAGTGGGCGCGCGGGCACGGGGGGGGGTTGGGGGGGGCGGCCCCCCACACAGCGCTCCGGAAATGAGACGGA
>NZ_JBHXTL010000028.1:0-48376 GCF_042677365.1 Kitasatospora sp. NPDC127116 | reverse complement strand
GCCCTACCCGGGGGCCGCCCGTGCGGGGCCGGGGGGGGGGGTTCCCGGGAAGGAACCGCGCCCCTCGGGTCACTTCGTCGGGGCCGCCGACGGCGAGAACGCGGAGCCGGGCGTGGTGCCGGCGGCCGCCCCCGGGGTCTGGGTCGCGGTCGGGCCGGGGGTGGGGCAGCCCGGGAGGGGCGTTGCCGTCGGGGTGCCGGTGGGCGTGGCGGTCGGCGACGGGGAGCCCGTCGGGGTGGGCGTGCCGGTCGGCGTGGCCGACGGGTCCGGGCAGGTGGTCGGCGTACCGGTCGGGGTGCCCGTGGGCGTGCCGGTCGGGGTCGCCGTGGGGGAGGTGCCGCCGCTCGGGGTGGTCGTCGGCGTCGCGGAGGGCGAGGCCGAACCGCCGGGCGTGGGCGTGGCGGTGGCGCTCGGGGTCGTCGTCGGCTGGGCGCTCGGCGACTGCTCCGGGGCGGGCGTGACCGGTACGGTCGGCTGCGGGTCCGTACTGGGCGCGGTCGTGCTCGGGCCACCGCCCCCGGGGAGGCTCGGGAGCCCCGGCGGGTTCGGCGTGGGCAGCGAGGTGGGCGGGACCGGGGACCCGGGGCGGTTCGGGACGGTTGTCACCGTGCCGCTGCCGTAGTGCGCCATCCAGTTGCGCACCGTCCGCAGGTACTCGCCCGAGTTGTTGTAGCTGAGCACCGCCCGGTCGAGCTGCGCCGGGTCGGCGAGGTCGCGGCCGCCCGCGCACAGGTAGCGGCCGGCCGCCTCGGCGGCGTCGAAGACGTTGTTCGGGTCGGCCTTGCCGTCGCCGTTGGCGTCCACGCCCCAGGAGGCCCAGGTGGACGGGATGAACTGCATCGGCCCGACGGCGCGGTCCCAGCGGGAGTCGCCGTCGTAGCGGCCGCCGTCGGTGTCGGATATCGCGGCGAAGCCGTTGCCGTCCAGCGCCGGGCCGAGGATCGGCGTCAGGGTCGTGCCGGCGGCGTCCACCCGGCCGCCGTTGGCCTGGCCGGACTCGACCTGGCCGATCGCGGCGAGCAGTTGCCAGGGCAGGTGGCAGCCCGGCGAACGCTGCGCCAGCGAGGCCTCGGCCTGGCGGTAGGCGGCGAGGACGGTGGCGGGCAGTGCGGGGCCGGTGGCCGCGAACGGGCCGGCCGAGGTCGTGCCGGGCAGCGTGCCGGGCGGCTGCGGGAGCTGGACGGTTCCGCCGCCGTCGGCCGGGACGCCGGTGCCGAAGGTGCCGGGGACGTCCGTCGAGGGGCTGCCGTCGGGCAGGGAACGGCCGACGCCCTGGCCGTCGGCGCCGTTCGCCGGACCGGCGTCGGCGACCGCGACCGGGGCGAGCCCGATGCCCGTCACCTGAGAACCGGTCAGCGCGGCCAGCGCGACGAAGGCCGCCGCCGTGCCCGTGAGCCGCTTGCCGATCCGGAGCTTCCGTCCGCCCTCGGCCTTGCCGATCCGCACCGTCATCCGCTACCCCTCCCCGTCGCCGCCCGGACCATCCCGGAACGGTTGAGCTGTCGTCATCGTGCCCGTCCGGCCGAGGGCCGGGCCCGCCGCCGGGACGATTAGTATCACGACGATCTGACAGGGACAGGGTGACCGGGAGGCGGACCGGGGCCCTCCGAGGGGTTAACTCGGCACTTCAGCGGGGGTGCCGACGGGTGCCGCGCCGTTCCGGGGCCCCGCCGCCGGCCGCCCCCTTCCGTTATCCAGTGCCAACTCACCTTTCGCTGCGGAAAGTTGACCGAAGGGCCACCGCGGCGGGACGGGCGCTCCCGGGCGCCGGAACGGCGGTTCGGAGCACAGGGGTGGTGCGTGCGCGGCGTTTCGGGCTCCCCGGCGGCGCCCACCGCCCGCTCTCCTGACCTGCCGGAACGTCGGGCGCCCGGCCCGGCGCCCCCTACCAGGGCGGGCGCCGGGGCGCCAGGGCGCCGCCCCGACTCGGCCCTGGACGGGTGACGTTCTGGTGAAAGTGGGCATGCCAGGAATCACCGCCCGGCATGCTGTGCCGCGTGATGATGCGGATGGAGGTCCAGACCGTGAGCGCGAACCTGCCGGAGACCCTCGCCGAGGGAGCGGTCGTCCTGCCGGCGCCCCCTCGGGTGGTGGACGACCTGGCCCGTGACCTGACCCAGGCCGCCGCGGCCGTCCGGGCGGTGTCGCGCGCCCGTCGCACCGGTGGGGACGTCGCGGTCGCCGCGTACACCGCCGTGGTGTGCACCGGGCGGTCGGCCGCCACCGTCCTGGAGGAGGCCGCCGCCTGGTGCCGGCAGGCCCCCGAGGCCGAGGTGCACTCGCTGGCCTGGGCGCGGGTGCCGGGCCACCGGGAGGACGTCCACGAGTACCGCGTCACCCTCGCCGTCAGCTTCCCCGACGGCGAGACCGGCGAGCACCTCGGCGACACCCACCACGCCTGCCGCTGACGCGTATCATCGCCGCATGACTGTGGGGGACACGAACGAGATGGTGGACAGCCCGGCCGGCGAGGCGGACGACACGGCCGCGGGGGAACGCGCCGGCGGCCCGCGGGAGCTCTCCCGGTCGGCGGCCGTCGCGGTCACCGTGCTCGCGGCGGTGTGCGGTGCGGCGGTGCTGCTGGCGGTGTTCCACTGGCTGGGCTGGTCCGTGCCGTGGATCGGCTGGATCGTCGCCAAGGCCGGGATCAAGCTCGCCGTCGGGGGCTTCGCCGGGCTGGCGGTCGGGCTCTCCTGGCTCCGGGCCAGGCTGCGCTCCCGGCCCGGGAGTTGAGCACCCGGTTGGTCAACCGGCCTGCGGCGAGGGGCAGGTGAGGTCGCGAGCGGGCGCCTCGCCGTCCAGCAGGTACCGCTCGACCACCCCGCTGACGCAGGTGTTGGACGTGGGGTACTGGCCGTGGTCGCCGCTCCCGGTGACGGTGACCAGCCTGGAGCCGCGCAGCGCGCGATGGGCGCCGAGCGCCGCCTCGTAGTACGTCGCCGGATCGTGCACCGAGTTGAGCATCAGCGTGGTCGGCAGACGGGCGCCCGTCACCTTGACCTCCGGCGCCGGGGCGACCGGCCACGCGGCGCAGACCGCGCTGAAGGCGAGCGTCCGGGCGCCGGCCAGCGGCCAGCGGGCGGTGTTCTCGGCGCCGCGCTCGATCCAGGTGTCCAGGTCCCTGGTCCACGGGGTGTCGTTGCAGGTCACGGCGAAGTACTCGGCGAGGAACTCCGGGGAGAGGTAGCTGCCGAAGATCTTCGCGGCCGCCGCCCTGGTCGCCGGGTCGAGGCCCTGCCAGTTGTCGACGGCGGCCAGCATCCGGGCCAGCTCCGGGAAGTCGGACGCCCGGTAGATCGCCGACATGGCGAGGCTGTCCAGCTGGTTCGGGCCGATCGTCACCGAGCCCTCGACGATGGGGGAATCGTGCAGCGCGGCGCGCCGCTGCTCCCAGTGCGCCCGCACCTGCTCCGGCGTCGAGCCCCAGTGGTAGGTGGTGTCCCGCGCCGCGAGCCAGGGCACGAAGTCCTCGTCGAAGCGGCGCTGGAAGCTCATCGGCTGGCCCAGCTCGTACTTCTCCCAGGTGCCGTCGAAGCCGATGTTGCTGTCCAGCACCATCCGTTCGACCCGGTGCGGGAAGAGCGTCGCGTAGTAGGCGCCGATCATCGAGGCGTAGGAAGGACCGTAGTAGCCGATCTTGCGCTCGCCGAGCAGGCCGCGGAAGAGGTCGATGTCGCGGGCGGTCTGCTCGGTGGTCAGGTAGGGGATCAGGTCGCCGCTGCGCTCCTGGCAACTGGCGGCCAGTTTCCTGGAGTTGGCGATGACGCGGTCGATCGCGGCGGGGGACTGGTCGCGGTAGTCGCCGGCCAGGAACTCCTGCATCTCCGCCTCGGTCTGGCAGACCGCCTTGGTGCTCTCGCCGACCCCGCGCTGGTCGAAGCCGACGATGTCGTACGCGGCGGCGACCGCCGGGGCACCGGCGGCCAGATTGGCCGGGCGCAGCAGGCCGGTGCCGCCGGGGCCGCCGGCCGCCATCAGCAGGGTGCCCTTGCGCTCGGCCGGGCCGGTCGCGCGGTGCCGGGAGACGGCGATGGTCAGATCGGCGCCGACACCGGGGTGGTGCCAGTCGCGCGGGGCGGCCATGGTGGCGCAGTCCAGGGCGGGCTGCCGGGCGCAGGGCTGCCAGTTCAGCGTCTGGTGGGTGTAGCGGGCGGGCACCGGAGCGGCGTCGCCCGGGTCCCGGCCGGTGGCGGCGCCCGCGGTGGTGGGCACGGCCAGGCCGGCCAGGACGGCGGCCGCCACGGCCAGGGCGGCGCGACGGGCGTGCCGGACGCGGGTCGGGGCGGCGTCGGTGCGCTGGGCTGCGGTCCTGCTCTTGGTCTTGCTCTTGGTCTCAGGCTCGGTCACGGGAACGATCCTGTCCGGCCCCGGCCTGATGATCGATCATCCCCACTACCGTCTTCGGGGTGGTGCTGGGTGCACCCCCGCCGGGGCGGGGGCTCCAGGCGGTCGAGGGCTCAGTAGGCGGCGGTGAACCGGGCCCGGCGGTGGACGGGCTGTTCGGCCTCGTCGAGGAGTGCGACGGCGAGGTCCTCCATGGAGATCGCCGAGTTGCCCTCGGCGTCGACCAGCAGGTCGTCGTGGCCGGTCCGGAACCGGCCGGTGCGCACGCCGGGTTCCAGGAGCGCGGCCGGGCTCAGGTAGGTCCAGTCGACGTCCGGGCCGGCGGCACGGTAGAGGCCGAGCTGCTCGTCGCAGGCCAGGGCGATCGGCCGGATCTCGTCGGGGAAACCGGGGCTGTCGACCAGGGTGGTCCCGCCGCCGCCCGGGACGAGCAGGCTGCCCGCGCCGCCGACGGCCAGCAGCCGTACGCCGGTGCCGGCGATCCCGGCCAGCAGGCCCTTGGTGGCGACGGCCAGTTCGTGCTCGCTGCCGGGCAGCGGACGGGTGGCGGTGATCACCACGTCCTGTCCGGCCGCGATCCGGGCGACGTCCTCGGGGTCGCGGGCGTCGCCGACGGCCAGGGCGGCGGCGGACGGCAGGCCGTGCGGCTTCGCCGGGTCCCGTACGACGGCGGTGACCTGGTGGCCGCGGGCCAGGGCCTCGGCCACGACCCGGCTGCCGACGTTGCCGGTGGCGCCGAACACGGTGATGCGCATGGGGTACTCCCTGTAGGTGGTGGGGATCGGTGGTGCTGGGGAACGGTGGGATCGGTGGGATCGGTGGGTGCGGGAACGGTGTCGGTGGGACGGGGTCAGGCGTTCTCGCGGACGGGCCGCGGGGTGTCCGCCGGCCCGGTTCCGGGTGCCGGCTCGGGCGCGGTGCGGGTCCGTCGGGTCTGGGCGGCGATCAGTGAGCCGAGCACGACCAGCGCGCCGAACGCCTGGAGCGGGCTGAGGTCCTGGCCGAGCGCCAGCCAGCCGAGCAGGGTGGCGACCACCGGGCTGAGCAGCGAGAGGAAGGAGACCGAGGTCGGCGGCAGCGCGCGCAGCCCGCGGAACCAGAGCGCATAGGTGACGGCCGCGCCGATCAGGCACAGGTAGGTGTAGCCGAGCACGTTGGCGAGGGTGTAGTGGGACGGCGGCGCGCCCTCGGAGAGCAGCGTGACCGGTACCAGCAGCAGTCCGCCGGCCGTGAGCTGCCAGCCGGTGGTGGCGAGCATCGGCGCGGGGGAGACCCAGCGCTTGGAGAGGACGATCCCGGCGGCCATCACCACGGCGCCGCCGAGCGCGGCGAGCACCCCGATCGCGTCCAGCCGGGCGTTGGCCCGCAGCACCAGCAGGCTGACGCCCGCGACGCCCGCGATGCCGGACAGCACGGTGCGCAGGGTGAGCCGGTCGCCGAGGACCAGGGCCGAGAGCCCGGCGGTGACCAGCGGCTGGACGGCGCCGACGGTGGCCGCGATGCCGCCGGGCAGACGGTAGGCGGCGATGAAGAGCAGAGCCTGGAACACCCCGATGTTGAGGGCGCCGAGGACCAGCGAACGCCACCACCAACTGCCCTGCGGCAGACGGCGGGTGAGGGCGACGAGGAGCAGCCCCGCGGGCAGGCAGCGGATGACGGCGGCGAGCAGCGGGCGGCCGGGCGGCAGGAGTTCGGTGGTGACCAGATAGGTCGTGCCCCAGACCGCCGGAGCGAGGGCCGTCAGCAGGACGAGGGCGAGGCGATTTCTTAGCACTAAGGCAATATATCTCAGCGCTAAGGCATTCTTCACCGCATCGGGTGAGTGATGTGGCTCACAGTTACCTCACCGCTAAGGAATCCAGTGGGGATCGCCTACCCTGAACCCGTGGCAGATCATGTGGACCGCGTCGTCGCGCAATGGGGTGCCGAGCGCCCCGACCTGGACGTCTCCCCGATGGAGGTGTTCGGCCGGCTCAAACGCCTCTACCGGCTGGTGGACGCGGCACTCAACCGCACCTTCGCCGAGCACGGACTGGACGCCGCCTCCTTCGACGTGCTCGCCACCCTCAAGCGCAGCGGCCCGCCCTACCGCCTCACCCCCTCCGGACTGATGCAGTCCGCGATGGTCACCTCCGGTGCCATCACCCAGCGGCTCGACCGGCTGGAGGCCCGCGGCCTGGTCACCCGCACCCGCAGCGACCAGGACGGCCGCAGCCGCGAGGTCGCCCTCACCCCCGAGGGGCACGCCCTGATCGACCGCGCGCTGCCCGACCACCTCGCCACCGAGCACCGGATGCTGGCGGGCCTCGACGAGGCGCAGCGGACGGCGTTCGTCGAGGTGATGCGCACCCTGCTGGCGGACTTCGGGGACAGCCCGGAGTAGCCCCGTCCGGTGCCGGTGCCGGTGCCGGTGCCCGTGCCCGTGCCCGTGCGCGTGCGCGTGCCCGTGCGCGTGCCCGTGCCGTCCCGGCCCGCCTCCGTACCCGGTGGGGCGGCGGGTCGTCAGGTCGTCAGGTCGTCGGGGCGGTGGCTCCCGCGGGCGCGGTCGAGACCCCCGTCCACGACCCCGCCCGCGGGCTCCGCTCCGGCCCGAGCCCGAGCCCGAGCCCGAGCCCGAGCCCGTCCCGGCCCGAGCCGTCCTGCGCGGCGGCTACGGGTTGACCGCCACCGCCTTGAAGAAGGCGTAGTGGAACGTCCCGCCCGGCCCGGCCGCGCGGCGCAGCTCCGCGATGCCCCGGTCGAAGTCCTCCGGGGTGGTCAGTCCGGCGGCCACCGCGTCCGCGCGGACGGACTCGACCATCGCGACGAAGGTCCGCCGGGTGAACCCCTCCACCAGAGCCGGGTCGGCCCCGTCGGCGTAGACCGTGCGCGGGCGGACCGACACCCGGGTGAAGCCGGCCGCGGTCAGCAGCGGGTGGAGGCGGCGGCCGAGCAGGCCGTCGCCGCCCGCCCGGGCCTGCAGCCGGACCAGGTGGTCGACGGTGCGCCGGGCCGCCGGGCTCTCCGGGTGGAAGAAGGCCGAGCCGTGGTCTCCCTCGATCACCGTGATCGTCCCGCCCGGCCGCAGCACCCGGCGCAGCGCCGCCAGCCCGGCCGTCGGGTCGGGCAGGTGCTCCAGTACGAAGCACAGGAAGACGTGGTCGAACGAGGCGTCCGGGAACGGCAGCCGGTGCAGGTCGCCGTGGTGCCAGCTGACGTCCGCGGCGGGTGCCTGCTCGGCGACCCGGGCGCGGGCCCGGGCCAGCGACTCCGCGGAGAGGTCTGCCGCCGTCAGCCGGATCCCCGGGTTGGCGGCCAGCAGGTGCACGGTCTGCGCCCCCACCCCGCAGCCCGCCTCCAGCACCCGGCTCCCGGCCGGGTACGCGGTGCCCGCGTGCAGCAGGTCGGCGAGGGTGTCGGCCTGGTCGCCGAGGCGCCGCGCCTCGGTCCGCGAGTAGCCGTGGACGTAGTCGGGGCGGTCGTCGGGGCGGTCGTCAGGGCGCTCCGATGCCGCTGTCCCCGTGGTCGTGGGCGATCCCGTGGTCGTGGGCGTTTCCGTGAGCATGGGCGCTTCCGTGGTCATGGCCCCACCCTCGCCGCCACTATGGTCCGGTGAACAGGTCCAAAGCCGAGGCATCCGACCGGTCCAAAGAGGCCGGCGCCGACTTCCTGCAGCTCGACCCGGCCGATGCCCCGCCCGGTGGGCTCACCGACTGGCTGACCCGCCGGCTGCGCGAGGCCGTCGCCGACGGGCGGCTCCCGGTCGGCAGCAGGCTGCCCGCCGGCCGGGTGCTGGCGGCCGAACTCGGCGTCTCCCGCGGTGTGGTGACCGACGCCTACCAGCGCCTCGCCGAGGAGGGGCAGGTCGTCGGCCGCGGGCGGGGCGGCACGGTCGTGGTCGCGGCCCCCGCGGCCCCCGCGGCCCCCGCGGCCCCCGCGGCGCCGCACCGGGCGCCCGCGGCGGAGCCACCCCGCCCGGCGCCCGCGCTGTTCCGGGCCGATCCCGGCCCCGAGGTCTTCGACCTGCTGCGCGGCACCCCCGCCCGGATCGACCTCACCCCGGGCGTGCCCGACCTCGCGGCCTTCCCCCGCGCCGCCTGGCTGCGCGCCGAACGCGCCGTCCTCGACGACCTCGCCGCCTCCGACCTCGGCTACGGCGACCTGCGCGGCACCCCGGCCCTGCGCCGGGCCGTCGCCCACTGGCTGGCCCGCAACCGGGGCATCCGCGCCGACCCGGACGAGGTGCTGATCGTCGCCGGCACGGCCCAGGCGCTCGCGCTGCTCGGCCGGGCCCTGGGCCGGGCCGGCATTGGCGAGGTCGCGGTCGAGGACCCGGGCTCCCTCGGTGCCCGGCACCACCTCGCCCACTGGCTCGCCGCCACCCCGCCGGTCCCGGTCGACGCCGAGGGCATCCGGGTTGACGCGCTGCGCGCCACCGGCGCCCCGGCCGTCCTGCTCACCCCCGCCCACCAGTACCCGACCGGCGTCGTACTGGGCGGCGACCGGCGGCGCGAACTGCTGCGCTGGGCGGGCGAGGGCGGCCTGGTCATCGAGGACGACTACGACGCCGAGCACCGCTACGACCGGCCGCCCGTCCCGGCCCTGCGCGCCGCCCTGCCGGACCGGGTCTGCTACGCGGGCAGCATCTCCAAGCTGCTCGCCCCGGCGCTGCGCACCGGTTGGCTGCTGGTCCCGGCCCGGTTGCGGGACGCCGTCCTGAACGCCAAGCGCTTCGCCGACCTCGGCAACCCGGTGCTGCCCCAGCTGGTGCTCGCCCGGCTGATGGAGTCCGGCGACCTCGACCGCCATCTGCGGCTGCTGCGCCGCCGCCACCGCCGCCGCCGGGACGCGATGATCGCCGCCATCCGCACCCATCTGCCGGGAGCCACCGTGCACGGCGCGGCGGCGGGCCTCCACCTGATGCTGACGCTTCCGGAGGCACCCGGCCGCACCGACACCGAGCTGGCCGCCGCCGCCCTGGCCGAGGGGGTCAAGGTGCAGCCGCTGTCCTGGCACGCCCGGCTGCCGTACCCGCCGGGCCTGGTGCTCGGGTACGCGGCGGGTTCGACGGCGGAGATCGCCGAGGGGCTCGCCGTCCTGGGGCGGCTGGTCCGGCGTTCGTCGTCGATGTGAGGACGATGAGGATATTAAGGCGGATTATCGGATGAATCTGGTGCAGGGGGGAGTGCCCCGCGGTACCCCTGGGTACGTTGACATGCCGAAGTCAAATGTCGGCCCGGGAGGCGTGATGGCCCTGTTCCGAAGTGTCGCCCAGTTCGGCGTGGTGCTGGCCGTGATGGGGATCGCGCTCGGTCCGGTGCCGCTCGGCGCGCCCGCCCGGCCGCACGGTGCCCCGGGCACTCCGGGCGTTGCGGGCGTTGCGGGTGCTCCGGGTGCTCCGAACGAGAGGGGTGCGGCGATGGCCGGCCAGGAGCGGGAGGACGCGCGGGTGCTCGCCGGGCGACGGATCGTGCTGTCGTACCCCGGTCCGACGCCGCCGGCCGGGGTGCTCCAGGCGATCCGGGAGGGCCGGGCCGCCGGGGTGATCCTGTTCGGTGAGAACGTCACGAGTCCGGAGCAGCTCGCGGAGTCGGTCGCGGAACTGAAACAGGCCGCGGCCGAGGCGCCGCACCCGCGCACCCTGCTGCTGATGACCGACCAGGAGGGCGGCAAGGTCCGCCGGCTGCCCGGTGCGCCCGAACTCTCCGCCCGCCGCGTCGGGTTGGCGCCGGACCCGCTCGCCGCGGCCGCGGAATCCGGGGCCGGCGCCGCCCGGACCCTCGCCGACGCCGGACTGAACCTCAACCTCGCCCCGGTGCTCGACGTCTACGACAAGCCGGACAACTTCATCGACCACCCCGAGCGCTCCTACGGCCAGGACCCGGCCAAGGTGGCGGAGTTGGGCAGCGCCTTCCTCACCGCCCAGCAGGGCCTCGGCGTGGCCGCGACCGCCAAGCACTTCCCCGGCCTCGGCGCCGCACCCCGGGGGGAGAACACCGACGAGCGCCCCGTCACCCTGAACGTCCCGCTGTCGCAGCTCCGCTCCCGGGGCGAGGCCCCGTACCGGGCGGCCGTCGCGGCGGGCGTGCGGCTGGTGATGGCCTCGTGGGCGGTCTACCCGGCGCTGGACCCGGACCACCCGGCAGGGTTCTCGTCCACGATCATCCAGGGCGAGCTGCGCGGCCGGCTCGGCTTCGACGGCGTGACCGTCACCGACGCCATGGAGGCGGAGGCGCTCGCCCCGTACGGCGGAACCGGCGCCCGGGCGCTGGCCGCCGCCGAGGCCGGGATGGACCTGCTGCTCTGCTCCGCCCGGGACCCCCGGCAGGGCGAGGAGGCCACCGAGGCGCTGGCCGCCGCGCTGGACGACGGCCGCCTGGACCGGCACGCCTTCGCCGAGGCGGTGGCCCGGGTCGACGCCCTGCGCGGCTCGCTGGAGTGAGCCGACGGGGCCGGTCGGTGCCGTCCGGCACGGCGCCGCGGGGCGGGGCGGCACCGGCTGGCCGCGGGGCGCGGTGGCGTCGGCGGGCGGGGCGGCGGTGGTCCGCTCCCCGGACTCCCGTCCGGGCGGGTGACGCCGGGGCGCGGAAGGCCCCGGCCGGTCACCGGTCGAGCAGGGTGCGCAGGTCGATGACGCGGTAGCCGCGGGCGCGGGCGCCGTCGAGGATGCGGGGCAGCGCCTCGGCGTCGAGGCAGGTGTCGGGTCCGTCCTCCTCCGAGGCGCCGACGTGCAGTTGGAGGACGGCGCCCGGGGTGAGCGCGGCGAGGGCGCGCTCGACCGCGCGGTCCGCCGTCATGCCGTGGGTGGGGCCCAGGTAGCCGTTGGTGTCGGCGGTGAATTCGAGGTCGGCGTAGCCGAGCCGGTTGACGGTGGCGATGCCCTCCGGCGTGGTCGCGCTGTACGGGAAGCGGAAGAACGGCAGCGGTTCGGCCCCGGAGGCGCGGCGGATCGCGGTGTCGGCGCGGTGCACCTCGGCGCGGGCCCGGTCGGCGTCGAGGGTGGAGAAGTCGGGGTGGCTGTAGGAGTGGTTGCCGAGGCCGTGCCCGGCGGCGGCGATCGCGCGGACGGCGCGGGGATGGCGGTCGGCGAATTCGCCGGTCGGGAAGAAGGTGGCGGGGGCGTCGCGGTCGCGCAGGACGGCGAGGACGGTGTCCAGCCCGGTCTCGTTCCAGGCGGCGTTGAAGGTGAGGGCGAGGACGCGTTCCGCGGTGGGCAGGCGGCGGATCTCGGTGCCCATGAGCGTGGCCGGCGGCGACGCGGCGGCCAGCAGCGCGAGGAGGACGAGGACGGCCGCGGCGGCGGTCCCGGTGGCGGTTCGGATGCGGTTCATCCGGGCTCAACGTGGGCGTTGCCTGGGAGGGTACGGAAGTTCGGCCGTTCGAGGGTGATTGCGCCATCGAAGGTCTGCTTTCGGACGAGGCCTCGTATCCAAGGGTAAATCGGCGTCACCGCATAGGAATCGCATGGCAAAGTTCCTGTCGTGGGCCTATGAAATGTCATATGTGCCACACCACCTGTCCCAGTCCGTCCGTCCCCTCCAAGGAGGAACCCATGAACCGGATCGCCCGGATCGCCGCCGGCGCCGTCGGTGCCGCCGCCCTGCTCTCGGCCCCCGTCCCCGCGTTCGCCGCGGCCCCGGCCGTCGCCACCACCACCGTCACCACCTGCGGCTCCTACAGCCTCCAGGCGGGCCTGGCCACGTACGCCTGCGCCGACGTGACCGGTGACGGCGTCGCGATCTACGGGAAGATCGGCCTGGCCGGTCCGCCGTCCCCGGGCACCCCGTGGCCGCCGGCTCCGAAGGAGCTGGTGACCCACCTGTCGGCCAACGTGACCGGCGGTGCCTCGCTCGGCACGGTGAACGGCCGCACGGTGTTCCAGGTGTCCACGGTGCGGGTCGACGGCATCTCGACCACCGTGCCGTGCGGGTCCACCGTGCACGTGTCCTTTGACGTCGAGGGGTTCTGGAGCGGCCAGGTGCCGGCCACGGTGGATGTGCCTGTAGTCTGCTGACGGCGCGTCACCGTGACTGCCGAGCCCGGGAGTTGGCAGCATCCCGGGCTCGGCTTCTGCATGTCGCGGTCCGGTCGGCGGGCGGTCGGGGGGAGCGCCGGGCGGCGGCCCGCCGAGGGCGGACCGGAGGTCTGTCGAGGGCCCGCCGGGGGTCTTGCCGGCGCTCGACGCGCTGTGACGACTTGAAGAAATCTTCATCTGTCGCGATGATGCCTACCGGCCGCGGCATCGATCCCCGCCCGGCCGGACGACCACCGAGCCGGAACCGAGGGAGAGCGCGGACGATGCCGGTGCCGCTGTACCAGGCCAAGGCGGAGTTCTTCCGCACCCTCGGCCACCCCGTGCGGATCCGGGTCCTGGAGCTGCTCCAGGACGGCCCCCGGCCGGTGCGCGAGCTGCTGGCGGAGATCGAGGTCGAGCCGTCCAACCTCTCCCAGCAGCTCGCGGTGCTGCGCCGCACCCAGCTGGTCACGGCGACCCGTGAGGGCAACACCGTGGTGTACGCGCTCAGCACCCCGGACGTCGCCGAGCTGTTGCGCGCGGCCCGCCGGATCCTGACCGAGCTGATCACCGACCAGGGCGCGCTGCTCACCGAGCTGCGCGCCTCCGGTGGCCGGCTCCGCTGAGCCGCGCCCGGCCCGTCCGCCCGATCCGAGGAGAAGCACCACCATGAGCGACAGCACGAGCGACGAGAAGAGGCGCCGCAAGGCGATGCTGATCCGCGCGGGCATCTACATCTTCGCCACGCACCTGTTCGCCGGTTTCGTGCTGCTGCTGTTCGCGCTCGGCGGCCGGAAGTAGCGCACCGGGAACCGGTGGCTCACCGGCGCCGCCCGTGGTCCGGCACCAGGTACCGGTCGCTGGTGCTGGTCCAGGCCAGAACGCCGGCGACCAGCTCCCGGGTGCCGTCCAGGTACCAGCGCCCGGCCGGGTGGCGGCGCAGCAGGTCGCGGCGCAGTTCCTCGCTCTCCTGCTGCAGCCGTGCCACCCGGGCGCGCACCGCGTGGACCGCCCGGCCGCGGGTCCAGCCGTGGGCCCGCTGGAGGGTGAGCACCGTGTTGAACGCGGGCCCGGCCTGCCGCTCCTCGCGCCGCAGTGAGTAGAGGTCGTTGATCAGTGTGGCGGCGTCGGCGGTGTTGGCGCGCAGCCGGTGCAGCGCGGGCTCCGCGTGCAGTGCGGCCGGGGCGTCGGCGCCGTGGACCCGTTCCAGTATGTTCATGAACGGGTAGAGGCAACTGCCGTGCCGGCGCAGCTTCATGGTGTCGGTGAGGTCGAGGCCGAGGGCGGGCACGGTGCCGCGGGCGCGGTGGTCGGCCTCGGCGGGGAAGGTGGCCAGGCAGGCCCGCCACTCCCGGGCCGCCCGGGCCCGCCACTCGGGGGAGGTCGAAGCGGTCTGCCGCTTCCACAACTCCCGCCAGGAGACCAGCATGTGGCTCTCGGACGGGCTCTGGGACGGGCTCCCGCCGCGGGTGCCGCCGAGGACCGCGATCAGCGGGTCGACCACGGCGTGGGCCGCGGCGGGGTGGCGGCCGGGCGGGCCGTCGAAACGGTCGTCCAGGATGGTGAACCAGCCCAGCATGTCCACCAGGAGGTCGAGTTCGGCGCCCCGGACGCGGGGGAAGGCGTGGCCGATCAGCTTCTGCAGCCCGTAGGCCCGGTAGCGGGGCAGTTCCGCCGGGGTGAGCAGGCCGCGGCGGACCACCCAGTCGGCGTGCCGGTCGGCGGCGAGGCGCAGCTCGTCGGACGGCCGGGGGTCCGCCGAAGCGGCCGGACCCGCGGGGGAGGCTGGACCGGCCGGGGTGGCCGGACCCGCGGGGGCGGCCGTGGGAGCGGTCGTGGTGGTCGTGGAGGTGGTCGTGGGGCCGGTCGTGGAGGCGGTGCCGGTGAAGGGACACCGGACCGGCGGCGGCTCACCGTGCGAGGAGGGCACTGCGGCCCCCGGTGAGGACGCGGCATCGCCCTCTCGGGAGGCCGCCGCGGTGCGCCCGCGTGGGGAGCGCGCGCCGCGCGGCGCGAGCCGCACCCGAAGGCCGTGCGCCTGGACCGTCGTCCACACCACCTCGCGGGCCCGTGCCCCCGGCACCGCCGTGGGCCGCCAGCGGCGCAGGATCGTCGCGGCCGCGACGGTCAGTTCCGCCCAGGCGAAGGCCTCGCCGATGCACTTGTGCTTGCCCGCTCCGAACGGCAGGAAGGACGGCCGCCCGGAGCCGCCGCCGTCCTGCCAGCGCTCGGGCCGGAAGTTCATCGGCTCCGGGTAGCGCACCGGGTCGCGGTGCAGCGCGGTGAGGCTGTACAGCAGCTCGGTGCCGGCCGGGACGCGGTACGGGCCGAGCTCGACCGGCACCCGGGCGGTGCGCATCAGGAAGGCGTTCGGCGCGTGCAGCCGCACCACCTCCTGGGTGACGCTGCGGGTGTAGGTGAGCCGGGCCAGTGCCTCCGGGGTGGGGACGGCGCCCGCGGGCAGGTGCTCGTCGAGCTCGGCGAGGATCCGGGCCTCCACCTCGGGGTGGCGCAGCAGCTCGTCCAGCAGCCAGGTGAGCGTGGTGGAGACCGTCTCGGTGCCCGCGCCGAACATGGTGATCGCCTCGGACCGCACGTCGGCCTCGGTGAGCGGGCGCCCGGTGGCCGGGTCGGTCGCGGCGCGCAGCAGGGCGGGCAGGGTGCGCCGGCCCGCTCCGGGGCCCGTGGTCGCGGCGCGGCGGTTGACGGCCTGGTCGACCACCCGGTTGAGCACCCGCACGGCGTCGTCGAAGCGCCGGTTGACGGGCAGCGGCAGCCGGGCGAGCGCCGGGTTCGGGTAGAGGGACTGGACGATCTGGCCCTTCACCAGGTCCGGCAGCGCCCGGTGGAACGCGACGGTGGCGTCCTCGCTGAGCCGGGCGTCGAACAGCGTGCGGGTGACGATCTCCAGCGCCAGGTGGTTCATCTCCTTGGCCACGTCGAGGACCTGCCCGGGGCGCCAGCGTCCGGCCCGCTCCTCGGTGACCTGCTGCATCACGGCCAGGTACTCGCCCATCCGGTCCGGACCGAAGGCCGGCTGGATGATCCGGCGGCGGTCGCGGTGGGCCTGGCCCTCGGACATCAGCAGGCCGTCGCCGAAGGCCGTCCTGAGGGTGTCCTGGACGGCCCCGCGCGGGCAGTCGTGGGCCAGTGCCACCAGCAGGGTGTGGACCAGCCGGGCGTCGGTGACCACGCAGACGGTGCGTGGTCCGAGCCGGATGCGGACCACCCCGCCCTGGCGGGCGAGCGAACCGAGGAAGCCGAGCGGGTCGCGCAGCAGGGCGCCGGCGTGCCCGAGGCCGGGCAGGGCGCCGGGGGCCAGCGGCGGGACGGCGGCGCGGGCCAGCGGGGACGGGCCGGGAACGGTTCTCGGGGGGACGATCAGCTTCCGCGTTTCGGTCAGCAGGGACATGACACTACCTCTCAACCAGAGTGGCCGGTGCGGGCGATGCCGGGCGGCAACGGCGGGCCGGCCGGGAGCCGGGGGACCGCCCAGCGCGGGCCCCGCGCGCGCCCCCGGCGGGAGGGCGCACGTTGAGCAAACGCGCCGGTTTCCCGAGCGTTGCGCCGAATGTGCGGGGATCACTCCAACGGCCGAGTGGATCGACCCTTTCGTGCGTGCTCGAAACTCCGTGTTGACCTGCGCGGATGCGTCCGTACGGGTGGTCCGCGGCTTGCCTGCGAGGCAGGGTCTTTGGACCCTCGCCGCACGGGCGTGCGAGGGACAGCATGGATGCGGAGAAGGAGGAACCTGATGACCCGTCTGCGCCACCGGCCGGCCCTCGACGTCCGGGTGGAGATCCGCGGCGAGCTGCCCCGCGAGGACGCCGAGTACGCCCGGGCCCGGGCGCTGGCCACCGCCACGGCGCTCGGCCCCGACACCCGCGCGCTGCGACTGCGGCTGACCCGCTCGCGCAACCGGTCGGTGACCCGGCCCGCGCTGGCCCAGGCGGACGTCGAACTGGCGGGCGTCGGGCCGGTCCGGGTGCAGCTGGCCACCGGCACCGCACGGGAGTCCGTCGACCTGGTGCTCGGCACGCTGGCCGGCCGGGCCGTCCGACTGCGCGAGCAGGGCGACATCGGCTTCGCCGCCGCGTACGAGAGCGCCTACCGCCCGCAGTTCGCCTACCGCCCGCTCGCCCAGCGGCGGATCGCCCGGCACAAGGCGGTCGTGCCCGCCCGCCGCAGCCCCGAGCAGGCCGTGCTCGAACTGCTCGCCCTCGACCGGCGGTTCCACCTCTTCGCGGACGCCGCCACCGGCCGGGACGGCCTGGTCCACCGCTGCTCGCCGGGCGGCATGCTGGAGTTGTGCGCCGCGGGCACCAGTGCGATGCCCCCGCTCGACCTCGCCGAGGCGGCCCGCCGGCTCTGGCTCACCGGTCGCCCGTTCGTCGGCTGGACCGACCCCGGCGACCACCGGGCGCGGGTGCTCTACCGCCGCTTCGACGGCCACTACGGCCTGATAGCGCCGGTATCGGACGGCCGGATCGGGGCAGGAACCCTGTTGGCACAGGACTGACACCACGACGCAACGACCACACCACGAACTCTCCACGACAGGGGCCGGGACCATGGACTGCGACGAGGTCATGCTGACCGTCCGGATCACCGCCGCCGAGCGGGCACTGCTGCGCGACCTCGCACGCGGGCACGGCGGCGACGTCTCCGAGGTGGCGGTGGACGGGCTGCTGGAGGTCATCCCCGCACTGCACGACGACGCCTGCGGCCTGCCGCTGCTGCGCGTTCTGGCCAGGCCGGCACCCTTCGCGCTCACCCTGTGGCTGCCCGCGCCGGTCGCGGACCTGCTGCCGCTGCTCGGCGAGCGGCTCGTACGGACCGGCGGCCCCGCGGCCGGGCCGGCCAGCGCCGCGCTCTCCGCGGCCCTGCGGCTCTGGCTCGCCGGGGACCGGGTCGTCCTGGCGGCCGGGCTGGCCCGGTTGCACGGGGGCTGCGGCGCCGGTGCGGTGGAGGCGGTGCGACCGGGGGTGGGTGCGGCGGTGCGCTCCGGGGTGGGCGGGGCGGTGCGTTCCGGAGTGGGCGGGGCGGCCTTCGGGGTGGAGCCGGTGAAGGCCGCGGCCTGACCTCCCGGCCTGCCTGACGATCCGTCATATGCGCTGGGTGTAGGCGAGTTCGGCTGCCTGAGCCGCGCCCCGGCCGCCGTCCGGGGCGGGTCCGGTGCGCCCGAACCGCGGTCCGGCCGAACCGGGCGATCGAACCTGGCGAACCGGGCGTCGAACCGTCCGGGGAATTCTGCAAGAGGTTTCTGTTATTCCCGGTCACCCCTCCCGCTCTCCGAAGTGTCGGAAGACCCGGGCCCCCTCCACCGCGGGGACGCGCGGGTCGTCGTCGCACGAGGAGGGAACGCGATGGGGCACCCGGGCGGCGGGCTCCGCCGGCGCAGGAGCGCAGGCTCACCCCATGAGGTGTCCATCAGCCAGATCGCGCCGAATTCCGCCGACCTGATTCGACGGGCCGCGCCCGCCCGGCACTCCCGGTCCGGCGCCCCGGCCGGCAGCCGCGCGCCGACGCGGCCGCCCGGACGCGACCACCCGCCGAAGCCGGCCGCCGGTCCACCCTCACCGCGGACGGCGGCGCGCCGCTGCCCGGGCCCGGAGCGCGGCGGTACCGCGGCGGCCGGCCGCCGGAGCCGCGACAGTCGAAGCGGCAGCCCTTACCAGAACTGGTCGCTGTCGAAGACCTCGTGAGCCGTTCGGGGTAAGGCTGTTCCCGTGAGCCCGTAAAACCGGTCGGCCCGTACGCCGGCCGACCCTTCGCCCCGAGCCGCCGACGCCCGCGCGCCGCGAGGCCCGCAGGCCGGCAGGTCCGTCGCGCCGGGAGCGGCCGCCGCCCACCCAGCGGCAGCCGTTCCCGGCGCCGGCCGTTCCCAGCGTCCCTGCCCCCCACACCGCCCCGAGGACCCTCCCGTATGCGAACCCGCCCCCACCTCGCCGCCCTCGCCCTCACCGCCGCGGCCCTGCTGTCCGCGGCCGTACCCGCCGCCGCCCACGGCGACAGCGTCCACCTGGACGTCACCGGCCAGCAGAACGGCCGTGTCAGCACCGTCGCCACCTGGGAGAACGACCACGACCCGGTGACCGGGGAGTTCGCCGGCACGCTCCTGGCGACGGCCTCCGACGGCCGCACCGTCGGGCCCTGGCGCCTGGTCACCGTCCCCGGCCGCCCGGGGACGTACACCACCCGGGAGGTCCTCCCGGTCGGGCACTGGCGGGTGACGGTGGACTGCGCCTTCCCCGCCCTCGGGCACGGCGAGCGCGAGCTCGACGTCGACACCGTCGAGATCGCCGACCCGGCGCCCCCCACGGCGCTGTCCGAAACCTCGCCGCGGTCCGCCGGGGTGACCCCCGCCCCGCTCCGGGAGAGCACCGGCGCGACGGGGACCACCGCCGCCCCCGTCTCCGCCCGGGAGGCCTCGCCCGGCCCCGCCCACGCGACCACCTCCGACGCCACCGCCTGGGCGGCCATCGGCACCGCCTGCGCGGCCGTCGTCCTGGTCGCCACCGGGCTCTGGCTGCGCCGTCACCGCGGCTGAGCCGCCCGGAAGCCGCCCGCCCCGGGAACGGGGACGCACCCGCCGTGGAACCGGCCGGGTGCGAACCGACGTCCCTTCCGGTCACCGGGCGCCACCGGGCGCCCGGACGACCGCAAGGGAGCGTCCGCGCATGAAGAAGGTCCTGATCACCGGCGGCGCGGGTTTCATCGGCAGCACCGTCGCCTCCGCCCTGCTCGACCGGGGGATCACCCCGGTCGTGCTGGACGACCTGTCCCGGGGCCGGACCGAGTTCGTCGCGGACCGGGTCTTCTACCGGGGCGACATCGCCGACGCGGCCCTGCTCGACCGGATCTTCGCCGAGCACCCCGACATCGACGCCACCGTGCACTGCGCCGCGAAGATCGTCGTACCGGAGTCGGTGGCCAAGCCGCTGTACTACTACCGGGAGAACGTCGCCAAGACCGTCGAACTCCTGGAGGCCCTCCAGCGCCACGGCTGCACCCGGGTCGTCTTCAGCAGCTCCGCCTCGATCTACGCCCCCACCCCCGACGCCCGGGTCGACGAGAGCAGCCCGGTCGACGCCGGGAGCCCGTACGCGCGCACCAAGCAGATGATGGAGCAGGTCCTCCAGGACTGGACCCGGGGCGAGGGCGCCGAGCGCCAGCGGGTCATCGCCCTGCGCTACTTCAACCCGATCGGCGCCGACCCGCAGCTGCGCACCGGCCTCCAGGACCTCCGGCCCACCCACGCCCTCGGCAAGCTGATCGAGGCGCACACCACGGGCACCCCGTTCACCGTGACCGGCACCGACTGGGCGACCCGCGACGGCTCCGGCATCCGCGACTACGTCCACGTCCAGGACCTCGCCGAGGCGCACGTCGCGGCGCTGCTCCGGTTCGACGAGGTGATCGCCCCGGGCGTGGCGGACCGCTACCGGGTGATCAACGTCGGCACCGGGGACGGGACCACCGTGCGGGAACTGATCGCCGCCTTCGAACAGGCCGTCGGCACCGGCCTGGAGGTGCGGGAGGCGGGCCCGCGGCCCGGGGACGTGATCGGCTGCTACGCCGTCGTGGACACCGCACGGGACCTGCTCGGCTGGCAGCCGCGGCGCGGCATCGCCGAGGGGGTCGCCGACGCGCTGGCCTGGCGGAGGGTCTGGTCCGCCCGGATCGGCGTCAGCTGACCGCCGGAGGCTGTCAGGCCACGGCCTCGCCGGACTTCGACCAGTTGTCGCGCAGCCGGTCGAGGTAGGACTGCGCCTGGGAGCCGATCTTGACGCCCCGGGCGAAGGCCAGCATGTTGCCCGCGCCCGCGTTGTAGCCGAGGGCGACCAGCTCGTCCCGGGTGAGCGGCACGCCCGGGCGGGCGGGCAGCTGCGCGGCGAGGTCGTGCAGGTGCCAGGCGGCCGCCTGGACGGCCAGGTTCCGGTCGTCCGGGAGCTCCTCCCACTGCCGGGAGGCGAACGGGCGGCCGGGTTTGGTGTCGTCGAAGGCGGCCCGGTGCATGTTGGCGATGCCGAACGAGGCGTCCGGCTTGCCGCGCTGCCAGGCCCGTTCGAGTTCGGGGTCGTGCGGCTTGTACGCCTCGTTGTAGAGGATCGCCATCAGCAGCTGCGGGTTGACCCCGGCCTCAGCGGCGTACTGGCGGACCGGTGCCGCGTAGTCGGCCGGGTCGTAGCGGCCCGAGGGCTTCGAGGGTTTCGACGGCGGAGCGGAGGAGCCGGCCGACGGTGCGGTGCCCGGGGAGGGGCCGGAGGCGGCGGTGGGGGAGGGGTCGGCGGAGGCCGCGCCGTCGTGGCCGTTGCCGCGGACGAGACCCAGTCCGGCCACCACCACGACGCCGATCACCAGCCAGCGTCCCCGGCCGGACCCCTTCTTCTCCTCGCTCACCGCTGCCGCCCCTCCCCGTTCGCTCGTGCGCCCGTTCGAGCGCCGTGCGGCTGATCGCTCCCTGCGGCAGGTTACTCGGCGGGCTTCTGGTCGCCGTCGAGGTTGCGCAGGAAGTCCTTCGCCTTCTCGACGCCGGTGTCGATCTGCCCGCTGTACTTGCCGTCCGTGCGGTCGTCGATCGCGTCGCCGACCTTGTCCAGGCCCTGCCCGATCACGTCGCCGTGCTCGCGGGCGAGGTCGGTGGCCTTGTCCGCGAGGTTCTTCAGACTCTCAAACATGGTGACGCTCTGCTCCTCTGATGCGTTCCTGATGGTGTGCCGACGTGGCGGGGATCATGACCATCCTAACGACGGCCCACCAGGCGGTTCGTCGCCGCCGGGTGACGGCGGATGACTTTGCTGAAATGGGTTCGTATGCTCAGGCCATCTTCTACAGCGATGTAGAGGGTGGGGTCCCCACCAGGACGCCACCAGGACCGAAGGCGTCCCGGCACGCGCGGCGGCGCGATCGCTCCGCCGCGGCCGCAACGATCGAGGGAAGTGCGCATGGCCGGTCAGCGGGCGAGAACGCCGTACCAGGACGCGGGACCGCGCACCGAGGACCGCGCCCTGCCCGCGCAGCGCTCCCGGGCGGCCGGTGCGGGCGGTCCCGGGAGCCCCGCGGCGCCCGGGGCGCCCGGGGCGGCCCGGACACCGCGCCCCGGGGCGGCCCGCCGCCGCCAGCAGGCGCGTCGTCGCGGCGCGACGGCGGCCGTGCTCTCGGCGGTCGGGCTGCCGCTGCTCGGGGCGGTCGCGGACGAGGTCGACGGACCGGGCATCAGCCTCCTCTTCGCGGTGGGCTCGGTGCTCGGGACGGCGGCCGCCGCACTGCTGTGCAGCCGGGCGGGCCGGTGGTGGGTGGTGACGGCCGCGCCGGTCGTGGTGCTGCTCACCGCCTCGGGCGTCGAGTACCTCGCGCACCCCGGGACGTACCAGGGGAAGAACCTCGGCACCGGCGCGCTGCGCTGGGTGGTCGGGGCCTTCCCGGTGATGGCCGCGGCCGTCGCGGTGGCGTTCGCCGTGGTCGCGGTCCGCGCCGTGCCGACCCGCCGCCGGGTGGTGCCGCAGCGCCGACGAACCGGCCGGACGGCCGCCCCGGTCGGAAGGGGCCGCCGTGGCTGAGCGCGGCAGCAGCCGTACCGGCGGCCGCGGTCAGCGCGGGCAGCGCGGTCAGCGCGGGCAGGCCGCGCGCCGCGCCGCCGCCCCGCTGACCGTCGCCGGGCGCACCCTGGCCTGCACCGTCTCGGTCGCCGTGCTCGGCGCCAGCGGCTTCACCTGGTACGAGTACCGCAGCCTGGACGACGGCATGGTCAAGTCCTCCGCGCTGAGCGAGGCCAAGAAGAACGCCCCGCCGCACCTCGACAAGTCCGTCAACCTGCTGTTGATCGGCCTGGACAGCCGCAAGGACATGGACGGCAACGACCTGCCCAAGCAGTTCGTCGAGGACGAACTGCACGCCGGCTCCAGCGGGATCGGCGGGTACAACACCAACGCCCTGATCGTGCTGCACATCCCGGCCAACGGCGGCAAGGTCACCGCGCTCTCCGTCCCGCGCGACGACTACGTGCAGACCGTCGGCGCGGACGGGAGGATGCACAAGATCAAGGAGGCGTACGGCATCGCCAAGGAGGCCGCCGAGCAGAAGCTGGCCGGCAAGGGGCTCTCCAAGGCGCTGCTGGAGCGGCAGAGCCGCGAGGCCGGCCGCTCGGCCACCATCCAGACCGTGCAGAGCCTCCTGGACGTCCCGATCGACCACTTCGCGGAGGTGAACCTGATCGGCTTCTACGACATCGCCAAGGCGGTCGAGCCGATCCAGGTCTGCCTCAACCACCCGGTGGACGACCCGATCATCGCCCGGACCGCCACCCACGAGGGCGGCGGCACCGGCCTCAGGCTCCCGGCCGGGATCAGCTCCCTCAAGGCCGCGCAGGCACTCTCCTTCGTCCGCCAGCGCCACCACCTCACCAACGGCGACCTCGACCGCACCCACCGGCAGCAGGCGTTCCTCTCCTCCGTCGAGTACAAGCTCAAGCAGCAGGGCATCCTGAACGACCTCGGGCAGATGCAGAAGCTGTTCGCGGTGGTGAAGAAGGACGTGGTCATCGACAACGAGTGGAACATCCTCGACTTCGCCCAGCAGGCGCCCAACCTGACCGGCGGCAACGTGGAGTTCAACACCCTGCCGATCAGCGGCTTCAGGACGGTCGGCGGGCAGGAGGTCAACACCGTCAACCCGGACCTGATCAGGAAGATCGTCCGGCAGCTCTTCAACCACGAGCCGGCGCCGGCCCCGCCGGCCGCCGCGCCGCCCGGGGACGGGCCGGGCGAACCGGCCCCGTCGCCCTCCGCCACCCCGAGCACGGCGCCCAAGGCGCTGGTCGACGTCAACGCGGCCGCGGGGGCGGGCGCGGCGGCCGACGAGTCCAGGGCGCTGGCCGAACTCGGCTACCAGGCGGGCCGGATCGGCGACGCCCCGGCCAGGACCCGGGCCACCACCGTCGCGTACGGGTCGGGGGCCAAGGCCGACGCACAGCACCTCGCCGCCCGCTACGGGGTGAACGCCTTCTTCTCGTCGGCCGTCCCCGCGGGGCGCATCCTGCTCACCCTCGCCGTCTCCCGCACCCCCGCGCCGACGGCCGTCCCCTCGGCCGCCGCGGCCGGCGATCCCTCCGCCGACCCGGCGGCGGGGCTGCCGATGCAGGGACCGGCGGTGAAGGCGGGCGGGATCCCGTGCGTGGACTGAGGCCCGGCCGGCGGCGGGGAGTTCAGCCCCGGCCGGGGCGGGTGTCCCGGAGCGGCTCCCGGTCGAGGACCTCGACGTACACGATCCGCCCGCCGACGACGTCCAGGACGAGCATGCCGTGGGCCGGCGAGAGCGGGACGCACCGGTGGTCCGGGCCGTAGGGCCGACCGTCCGGGCGCGGTTCCGTCCTGAAGCTCTGGCAGAAGCCGTCACCGCAGCCGCACTCGGCGACCAGCCGCAGGCCCCGGGCGGCGACGGCCAGTTCGTGCTCGCCCTCCTCCTCCAGGAGGTCGACCAGTTCGTCGAGCAGGTCCGGGAAGACCTCGCGGAGCAGCGGGTGCTGCGGCGCCGTCACGGGCGGGGCGCCTTCACGCCGTGGACGGCGGCGTACTCGGCGGCGAGCCAGGGGCCCAGGTCGTCGACCAGCTCGGTGAGGGCGGCCCGGTCGGCAGTGGTGGCGGCGGTGCGGGCGACGGTGACGGCCAGGCGCGCCTGGGCGGCCCGCTCGGGGTAGTAGCCGGCGAAGACCTCGGCGGAGGCGGCGAGGTCGCTGGTCCAGCCGCCCCAGCGGGGCATGACCAGGGTGAGGCAGCTGCGGACGAGATGGCGGGAGACGGCGCGGGCGAGGCGGCGCAGTTCGGCCTCGGGGTCGGCGGCGGTGTCGGCGGCGGCCAGGCGTTCGCGCCAGCGCGGCAGGAACAGGGCGAGGTCGCCGTTGGTCTCCCGGGCGAGCAGCGGGGTGGGGCGGTAGCGGGGGAGCCGGGCGGCGAGGTCCTCGCCGAGCAGCGGGGTGCAGAGACAGGCGACGAACCAGCCGAGGTCGTGGCGTTCGAGCTCGCTCAGCAGGGTGTCCGTGCCGGCGAGCACCACGCCGACCCCGTTCACCTGCGCGAACTCGCCGTCGAGCGCGGCTTCGAGGGCGTCCGCCCCGGCCCGGTCCGTGGCGGTGGGCTCGTGGTGCAGGGCGAGCAGCAGGTCGAGGTCGGAGACGCCGGGGGTCGCGGTGCCGCGCGGGACGCTGCCGTAGAGGTAGGCGCTGTGCAGCCGGTCGGGGCCGAAGGCCGCGGCGATCCGCTCGCGGGCGGCGGCGACCACCGGCGCGAACGCGGGCGGCACGCGGTCCAGCGAGCCCTCCCGTGCGATGCAGCCGTCCCGGTCCAGTCCCTGAGTGGTGGTCATGGGGGCACTCTGCCCCACCCCCACCCGTGGTGACCAGCGATTATCCGGCGGCCCGGCGGATTGTCAGTGGGGCGTGCAAGCATGCGACGCACACGAACACGAGAGGCGTGAGGGGATCGGCATGGGCACCTGGGACATCGGGCACTTCGACAACGACTCGGCGGCGGACTTCGGCGGCGGTCTGGACGACGCGGCGCCGGGCGAGCGCGAGGCGCTGCTCCGGTCCGCGCTGCTGTGCGCCGTCGGGTCGGAGGAGTTCCTGGACTCCGACGAGGCGGTGGAGGCGGTCGCCGCCGCCGCGCTGGTGGCGGCGCAGTGCCCGGGCGGGACGGCGGTGACCACGGCCTACGGGCCCAAGGAGCCGATACCGCCGCTCGCCGCCGAGCTGCGCCCGCTCGCGGTGGCGGCGCTCGACCGGGTGGTGGCGGCGGAGTCGGAGCTCGCGGAGCTGTGGGACGAGACGGAGAGCGGTCCGGCCTGGCGCGAGGGCATCCTGGAGCTGCGGGCGGTCCTGGCCGCGGCGGTGTCGGCGGACGCGCCGGTGGCCGGGAGCTGAGCGGGCCCGGGGCGATCGGCCGTCACGTGCGGGCCGCCGTCCACCAGTAGCCGAGCGCGGTGAGGCTGGTGGCGGCGCCGAGCAGGCAGACGGCCGTCCAGCCGCCGTGGTCGTAGACGACGGTGGACAGGATCGCGCCCGCGCCGCACCCGGCGGAGTAGAGCAGCATGTAGCCGGCGGTCAGGCGGCTCCGCGCCTCGGGGCGGAGCTGGTAGAGCAGGTGCTGGTTGGCGACGTGGAGGGACTGCAGGCCGTAGTCGATCACCACCATGGCGAGCACCAGCCACCAGACCGAGTGCGGCAGCAGTGCGGCCGGGAGCCAGCCGACCAGCATGGCCACCAGGCCGATTCCGGCGGTGCGTTCGGCCCGGCCGCGGTCGGCCTGACGGCCGGCGTACCCGGCTCCGAGCGCTCCGGCGGCGCCGGCGAGGCCGAAGAGCCCGATCTGGGTGTGGCTGAGGTTGAACGGCGGTGCGGCGAGCGGGAGCACCATCGGGGTGAGCAGCACGGTGACGGAGGTGAAGCCGAGCAGGGCGAGGACGGCCCGGGTGCGGAGCACGCGCTCCTGGGCGAAGAGCGCGAACACCGAGCCGACCAGGCGCGGGTAGCCGATCCGCTCGGCCGTGCGGTGCCGTTCGGAGGGGACGGCGGCCGCGACGGCGAGGGCCATGGCGGCGGTCGCGACGGCGGAGACGAGGTAGACGGCCCGCCAGCCGGCCAGGTCGCCGATGGTTCCGGCGACGGTTCGGGCGAGCAGGATGCCGATCACGATGCCGCTGGTCACGGTGCCGACCACGCGGCCCTGGTCGGCCGGGGCGGCGAGTTGGGCGGAGTGGGCGACGACCACCTGGGCGACGACCGCGAGGACGCCGACGGCGGCCATCGCGGCGAGCAGCAGCGGAGCGGAGGGGGCGAGTGCGACGGCGAGGAGGGCGAGGACGGACAGGCCGAGCTGGGAGGTGATCAGGGTGCGGCGGTTGACGAGGTCGCCGAGCGGCACGAGCAGCAGCAGGCCCAGGGCGTAGCCCGTCTGGGTGAGGGTGCCGACCAGGCCGATGGTCGCCGGGTCGATGCCGTAGTCCCGGGCGATCAGGTCGAGCAGTGGCTGCGAGTAGTAGACGTTGGCCACGGCGAGGCCGCAGGCGACGGACAGCAGCCAGGCGACGGCGGGTGACAGGCCGCGCGACGGGGCTCCGCCGGGGATGCCGGACGGGTCGGCGGTGGCGTCCGTGGCGGAGGCGGTTGTGCGGGCGGGCGAGGTCATGGGCGGGGCTCCCTCGAACGGCACGGTGGTTTCAAAGTGCTACCGCGACACCATGGCATAGCCTGGTTTTAATAAGCAACCACGTCCTGGTCGGTAGGCTGGGCGCCGACCGGTGAGGGCTGAGAGGTGGGAGAAGTGCCGAAACGCACCACGCACGAGGAATCGGCCTGCCCGGTCGCCCGTCCGCTCGACGTCGTCGGGGACGGCTGGACGCTGCTGATCGTCCGTGACGCCTTCGACGGGCTGAGCCGCTTCGGGCAGTTCCAGCGGAACCTCGGCCTGGCCAAGAACATCCTGTCGACCCGCCTGGCCAACCTGGTCGCCAACGGCGTGTTCGACCTCGCGCCGGCCACCGACGGCAGCCCGTACCAGGAGTACGTGCTCACGGAGAAGGGCCGCGCGCTGTTCCCGGTGATCACGGCGCTGCGCCAGTGGGGCGACCAGTGGTTCTTCGAGGAGGGCGAGCCCCGGGCGCGGCTGGTGGACCGTGACTCCGGTGCGCCCGTCGCGCCGGTCGAGGTGCACGCGGCGGACGGCCGGGTGCTGGGCCCCGAGGACACGAGGGTGCTGCTGCCCTGAGGCGCGCCGCCGCCACCGGACGGGCGGCGGCCGGAGGCGGGGAGCGGTGCGGGCGCCGGGTCGGCTCGCCGTTTCGCGGGCGGCCGAGTCGGGCGCGTCCGGCCCGGCGAGCCCTGTCGCCGGCTTCCGGCCGCTCCCGCTGCCCCGTTCGCCGCTCCCGCCGCCCCGTCCGCCACTCCCGCCGCCCCCGCCCGTCGCAACAGCGGGTGTGCGGGGCGTCGCCGAGCGTGCCCGTCGGTCGTCGGTCACCCTGGAAACCTCACCGGGCGTCGGCCGGGCGTCCGCCGGGAGCTCGATCGGGCCGATCGAGCCCAGGCCCGCCCCGGGCCCCGGAGCGGCCCGCGAGCGACGAGGAGGCGGCATGCAGCAGCCCACCACCCGGGTCGCGGGCCCGCCCGGCGCCGTACGCGGCTGGCTGGAGGCGCTCGCCGTCGTGCTGGCCGGACTGGTCGCGATGGCGGCGGTGGCCGCGCTCGGCCTCTGGCTGGCCGGCGCCGACGACCTCCCGGACGGCGGCTTCCCCGCCGTGCTGGCCGCGACGCTCGCGCTCGCGGTCGGGGGAACCGTCCGACTCGACGGCGGCGCGGGAGACTTCGCGGCCGTCGGGGCCGGGATCAGCGCGATGCCGCTGAGTGTCTCGGTGGCCGGAGCGGTCGCGATGGCCGAGGTGTTCCTGCGCGGGCTGCGCTTCCGTGCGGTCGCGAGCGGCGGTGAACTGCTCGGGCGGATCGGCCGGACGCTGCTGCTCTGGGCGCTCGCCCTGGTGCTGCTGACCCTCGGTGCCCGGCACAGCTTCGTCGTCCCGCTCGGCGGTGACCTGGCGGAGTCGATCGGCGGAGCGCTCGGGCTGACCCCGGAGGTCGGCTTCCACGCGGACGGCCCGACCACCGTCGGCATCGGGCTGGCCTGGCTGCTGCTGGTGCTCGCGCTCACCTTCGCGGTGTCCCGACGGGCCCCGCTGCCGCCCGCGCTGGTGCGCCACCAACTCGCCGTCCGCCCGGCCGCCTCGGCGCTCTGGCTGGTCCTGCTGGCGTACCTTGCGATCGGTGCGGTGGCCGGGGTGCTGACCGCGATCGTGCACGGCGACGCCCGGCAGACCCTGGCCGTGGTGCTGCTCGCGCTGCCGAACCTGGCCTGGCCGGCCTTCGGCCTGGGACTCGGGGCCGAGTGGCACGGTCGGCTGGTCGGTACGCTCGGGCTGCCCGTGCCCAAGGCGCTCAGCGCCGTGCTGCGCGCCCCCGAGGGCGGGCAGGCGACCGTCGACCTCGGCACCCTCGCGGAGCAGGGTGCCGCCAGCTGGTGGCTGCTGCCGCTGGCCGCCGTCCTGCTGCTCGCGGCCGCCTTCCTGGCGGCCCGCAGTGCGCCGCGCACCGTCCTGCTCCGGCAGCACGCCGTCCGGTTCGCGGTCGCCACCGCCGTCACCGTGCTGCTGGTGGGTCTGTGGAGCCGGGTGGACGCCGCCTACGGGCTCTCCGTGCTCGGCGTCGGCCTCGGCCAGGGCGGTCTGGGCGACCTGCTGGGCGCCGTGCTCGGCGCCGAAAACCCGCTGGCCGCGCTGGGCGGCGGCAGCCTCACCCTGCGCCCGGTGCTGTGGACGGCGGTGCCGCTCGCGGCGGGCTGGGGTCTGCTGACCGGTGCGCTCGGCGCCCTGCTCGCCACCCGGGTGCGCCACCGCGGCGAGCTGCCGGCGGATCCGCGGTGAGGGGCGCCGGGCGAGGAGCACGGAAGCGAGGGGCGGCGATCTCGGCGGCGAGGGGGCGCGGGGTGAGGTGAGGGGGCGCGGGATGAGGGACTGCGCGGACCGGCTCAGAACAGCCGGTGGCCCTGCACCCACATGGTCTTCCGCCCGTTGGCCCGGATCAGCCGCAGCTTCTTGATGCCGTCGTGCACGCTCGCGCTGAACAGCAGCGAGGGGCCGACGATCACGCCCGCGGCGGCCAGGGCGAAGAGCATGCCGAAGTTGTCGACCGCCTGGTCGTCGCCCTCCTCGACGGTCCGGCCGCCCAGCTGGATCAGCAGGGGGACGGTGACCAGCAGCGAGAGCACCAGCAGCCAGCCCAGCGCCCGGTGGATCCGCCGCTTGACCCGCGCCCTGGTGGCGGTCTCCACCCGGACGGAGAAGGAGCGCCGGCAGCGCGGGCAGATGACGCCGATCTCCCGGTCGCCGCCGGTGGGCCGGGGCGAGCCGCCCTCCGGCAGGTGGGCGATGCTCCAGTTGACCTTCGTCACGGAGGCTCCGTGCTCGACGCTCACCCGGCAGCCGAGGCTGACGACGTACCGGTCGCTGATCGGGATCCTGACCACTGCTGCCACCCCCAGCCTCCGCGACCGTCGCGGGGTAGGCGGATCGTAGCCCTTCCGGAGGGCCTCGAAACCGCTGGTGCGGCGTCAGAAAGCCTCGGCCAGAAGGATGATGGCCGCCGGGACGGCCTGACCGAGTGCGCCGCGCCACAGCTTCGGTTCCGAGGTGAACAGGGTGATCCCGCCCGCGACCATGAACGCGGCGACGTAGAGCACCACCGGTCGCCCGGCCCCCGGGTGCCCGGCGTGCAGCAGGACCAGTCCGGCGACCAGGCCGAGTGCCAGGAACAGGTTGTAGAAGCCCACGTTGACGCGCCAGAGCCGGACCTCCGGGGCGTCCGCCGTGCTGCCGGTCAGCACGCGGCGCACCCGTGGGTGTCCGTACAGGAAGCTCTCCAGCGGCCACACGATCAGGTGGATCGCCGCGGCGACCACGGCGAAGACCTGGCTCACGGCGTTCATGGCGGACGGCTCCCTCCTGGCGGGGCGGCGGAGGCGGGTGGGCGGTGGCGGTGGCCGGACGGTGACGCCGGGCGGCCGGAGCGGTCGGATCGGCCCGGCCGGGCGGCCGCGGCGCCGCGGGCGGGCCGCTGCTCGCGCAGCGCCGGCGGCGGATCGTCGAGATGGGCCCGGGCCGGTCCGATCGAGGGCGATCCGGTGCCGGTGACCCGTGCGAGGGGCGGCGCGGCGGGTGCGCCGGGGCGCTTTCCCATGGTGCGCATTCTATCGCCGGTGCGGTCGCCGCGGCGGTCGAAGAGCCCTTCCGGAGTGCGGGATTGGACTGGACCACTGCCTCCGCGCACCACTATCGTTCGGCGTGCCCGCGGATCGCGCGCCGCCGGAACGCATCGCGCGTCGCCGGAAGTCGTCGAGTGCTTCGGAACGGAACCCATGAGCATCTGGCCGCAGTTGCGAAGATCCAGGACCGTCCGGGTCGGGCAGGCCACCGGCCGGGTGCTGCGCTGCGGCCTGATGGACACCATGCTCGCCGACCTCGCCGTCTCGGTCGCGCTCTGCTTCGAGCACCCGCTGGACGACGACCGGCTCGCCGCCGGGCTGGCCCGTGCGCTGGAGCGGGTGCCGGTCTTCGCCGGACGCCTGCGCACCGTCGAGGGCGTCCTGGAGGCCGTCTGCGACGACACCGGCGTGCCGTTCGAGGTCTACGCCGTGGAGGGCACGCTCGCCGAGGCGATGGGTCGGGTGACGGCGCCCGGCTCCGAACTGGTCGCCCCGCTGGACGCCCGCGCCGCGCGCGACGGCGGCGTCCCGCTGCTCACCGTACGGGTGACCCGCACGGCCGACGGCGGCACGGTGCTCGGCTGCTCCTGGCACCATGCGATCGGCGACCTGCACAGCTTCATGCTGCTGCTGCGGGCCTGGTCCGCGGCGGTCGAGGGGGAGCCGCTGCCGGAGGCCGAACTCGTCGACGACCAGGACGAGTTGCTGGCCGAGGTGCTCCCCGTCGAGGACTGCGGCCGGCCCGGCTTCCGGCTGCCCTCGGCGGAGGAGGCGGAGCTGCTGGCCCGCGAGGTGGCGGCCGGGCCGCGCGCCAACCGGCTCGTCCAGATCGCCTTCACCGATGCCGAACTGGCCCGGATGTGCGAGGAGTTCGGCGCGGTGGCCGGGCGCCGGCTCTCCTCCGGGGACGTGCTCTGCGCCCACCTCCTGAGCACCCTGCGGGAGCTGGACGGGGACGAGGCCGAACGGATGCTGACGGTGCCGGTCAACGTGCGCCGCTGGCTGGGCCTGTCGCCCGCGCTGATGGGCAACCTGCTGAGCGAGGTCCATCTGCCGCACCGGCCCGAGGACGGCCCGGCGGTGCTGGCGGGCGCGCTGCGCACGGCGCTGGAGGAGTTCCCCGCCGCGCACCTCAACCTCCGCGCCAACCTGTGGTTCCTGGCGACCCTCGGCCGCGCGCGGCTGCGCGACTGCGTGCCGCTGGGCTTCGACCCGGCGGCACGGCGGTTCAGCTTCTCCAACTGGAGCGGCTTCGGTGCCTATGCGGTGGGCTTCCAGGGGAGGCGTCCGGTGCTCTTCAGTCCTTCCGCCAACTATCCGATTCCCTGGGTCTGTTGGACGGTGGAGGGGTTCCGCGGCGAGGGCCGGCTGGCCACCGTGGTGCTGCCGGCCCGGCTCGCCGCCCGGGTGCGCGGGGCGGAGGGCCGGGCGGCGTTGCACCGCTACCGGCGGGCGGAGGATCAGCCGCCCGCGTCGGCGGCCGTCCTGCCCAAGGTGATCTAGGTGGTCCGGGGTCCGTCCTGAAGGACTACTGGAAGGACTACTGGAAGGACTGCTCGATCGCCGTCCACAGGCCGAGCCGGGCGCGCAGCGCGGTGCGGACGGTCTCGGCGCAGGAGTCCCACTTGTCCTGGTCGTCGCCGCACAGGTCGATCAGCATCTGCATCGCCATCGGGGTGTGCTGCTCGCCGTCGACCTCGATGTGACGGGCCAGGTAGTCCTTGAAGACGGTGAGCGTGTCCTCGGGGTCGTCGATCCGGATGACCTGGGCGAACATGTCCGGGATCAGGTCCTCGCGGCCGAAGGCGAAGGCGGCGGCCCGGCAGTGCACCGGAGCGTTCTCCACGATCGACCAGGTGGTGGAGGTGAAGTCGAGGGCGGCCTGCGGAACTTCGGCCTTCTTCAGGGCCTCCGGAACGGTGCTGCCGGCGCCCAGCAGGGCCAGGAACTCCTCGATCGGACGCGGATCGGCACCGGCCAGCCGCATGCCCTCCACGTACAGCTCGAAGTGGCTGGTGTAGCCCTCGCCGAGCTCGTCGCTCTCCTCGACCAGGACGATCTCGTTGATCAGCCGGCGGCTGGCGGTCGGGCCGTTCGGGACCCACGGCACGTCCACGCAGGTGAGGTCGCGCTGGAGGCTCTTGAGCAGCGACATGAAGTCCCAGACGGCGAACACGTGGCTGCCGAGGAAGGTGCGGACACGCTCGATGCCGGTGAGCGAGCGGTACACCGAGTGCTCGACGACCTCGCGGCGCAGCGGGTCGATGGCCTGCTGAAGGCTGCTCAGGCCGGGGTGCGAACGGTCCCAGTGGTAGCGGTTCGTGGACAATGCGACTCCTTGGTGGGCTCGTTGGACAGTCAACGGGTCTACGGGGGTCTTGCGCGATCATCGTACGGTTTCTGGCGCGTACTCGTCAGTGATCTTTGTGATTCGATGCCGAACAGTTCGTGGACGGGTGCGGTCAGCGGTGCTTCAGCACGAGGCCGAGCGCGTGCCGCAGTTGCTCACGACCGGGCTGGACGGCGCGGTCCAGGGCCGGGGCGAAGGGCAGCACGGCGCCGTCCGGGCGGGTGATCCGGCGGGGCGGGGCGATCAGGCGCATCTCCTCGGCGGCGGTGGCCAGCACCTCGGCGCCGAAGCCGCAGCTGCGGTTGGAGTCGTCCAGGACGACCAGTCGCCCGGTGCGCTCCAGCGAGTCGGCGAGCGCCTGCCAGTCGAAGGGGTACGCCGTGCGCGGGTCGAGGACCTCCACCGAGACGTCCGGCGCCAGCTCCTCGGCAACCGCGAGGGCGTCGTGCACCAGGTGCCCGAGGGCGACCACGGTGACGTCGGTGCCCGGCCGGTGGATCCGGGCCCGGCCCAGCGGGACGGGCACGAGGTCCCAGGTGACGGTCTCGCGCACCGGCATCGCGGCGGCGGGCGCGAACACCACGACCGGGTCCGGGTCGCGGATCGCCGAGCGCAGCAGCCCGTAGGCGTCGGTCGGGGTGGCGGGCACCACGGTCTTCACCCCGGCGTGCGCGAACAGGCTGTACGGATGGTCGGAGTGCTGCCCGGCCCAGCCGTCCCGGGAGCCCGAGCCGGGCACCAGGCAGGTCAGTGGGACGGTCGCCTGGCCACCGGTCATCAGCGAGAACTTGTGGGCCTGGTTCACGAGTTGCTCGAAGACCAGGAACAGCAGGGACGGGATCTGGAACTCCAGCACCGGACGCCGGCCGGCCAGCGCGGCGCCGACCGCCATCGAGGTGAAGGCCTGTTCGGACAGCGGGGTGTCGACGATCCGCCCCGGCCCGAAGCGGTCCAGCAGGCCGAGGGTCGGCCCGGCCAGACCGGCGCCGATGTCCTCGCCGAAGACGCAGACCGCCGGATCGGCGGCGAGTTCGTCGGCCAGCGCCCGGTTGAGCGCCTTGGTGTACGAGAGCCTGGTCACGGTGTCACCCCCGCCCGGGGCCGCAGCCCGTCGGCATACAGGTGGTCCAGCGCCCCCGCCGGGTCCGGGTGCGCCGAGGCGAGCGCGAACTCCTCGGCGGCGGAGAGCTGTTCGGCCACCGCGCGGTCCAGGTCGGCGACCGTCGCGGGGTCGAGCAGGGCGGCGGCCCGGGGGAGCGGGTCGCGCTCGCGCCAGGACCCGACCTCCTCCGGGGAGCGGTAGCGCAGTTTCATCCGGCGTTCCATGGTGTGGTGGCCCTCGTAGCGGTAGGTGCGGCAGACCAGGAAGCCGGGGCCGCGGCCGGTGCGGGCCCGTTCGACGGCGCGCAGCGCGGCGGTGCGAACGGCCTCGGTGTCCATGCCGTCCACCTCCTCGGCGGGGATGCCGAAGGCGGCCGCCCGGCCGGTGGCGCTGCCCGCGACGGCGGTGGCGGCGGGCAGGGTGGTGGCGTAGCCGTTGTCCTCGCAGACGAACAGCACCGGCAGGCGCCACATCGCGGCGAGGTTGAGCGACTCCAGCAGGACGCCCTGGTTGAGCGCGCCGTCGCCGAAGAAGGCCACCGCGACCGGGGTCCGGCCCGAATCGGGCCGCCCGGCGACGGGACCGTCGGCTGTCACCCGTTCGGCCGCCGACCGTTCGGGGGAGGAAGCGGCCCGGGCCGCCCAGGCGGCGCCGACGGCGATCGGGGCGCCGGCGCCCACCATGCCGTTGGCGCCGAGGATGCCCAGCGCGAAGTCGGCGGCGTGCATGGAGCCGCCCCGGCCGCCGTTCGATCCGTCGACCCGCCCGAGGAGCTCGGCGAGCAGCCGGTGCGGGGCGGTGCCCCTGGCGAGCACGTGGCCGTGGCCGCGGTGGGTGCTGGCGAGCCGGTCGTCGGGGCCGAGCGCCGAACAGACGCCCACCGCGACGGCCTCCTGCCCGATGTACGGGTGGATGCCGCCGGGGATCGCGCCGGACTTCACCAGGCCGAGCGCCAGCTCCTCGAAGCCGCGGATCAGCCGCAGCATCCGGTAGCGCTCGGCGGGGGTGTCCAGCGGGGCGGGGCGGGCCTGCGCGCCGGGGCGGGCCTGCGCACCAGGGCGGGCCCGCACATCGCGGCGGGCCCGTGCGTCGGGGCGGGCCTGCGCGCCGGGGCCTTCCGGCGGGCCGGCGCCCTCGTCGGTCGTGCGTGCGGGAGCGGTCACGGCCGTCCCCGCCAGATCGCCGGGCAGAACAGCGGGTCCGCGTAGTCCGGCCGGTCGTCGTCCGTGCGGCGCACCAGGACGTCGTGGTTGTACACCACCGGCTCGCCGTCCGGCCGGTCGTGCCGGCGGTACTCGTTGGCGCTGTCCTGGAGGTGCAGCGAGATCGCCCGGCGCGGGTGGGAGGCCAGGTTGGGGCCGCTGCCGTGGTAGGTGCGGCAGTGGTGGAAGGACATGTGGCCGCGCGGGATCAGCATCGGCACCTTCCGCACCCGCTGCCCGTTGTGGGCGGCGTTGGCGGCCAGGATGTCCTCCAGCTCGGAGCCGTCGCGGTCGGCGAAGTGCCGGGTGGAGTCCTCGCCGGAGGGCAGCTCCCGCCAGCGGTGGCTGCCGTCGACCATGGTGATGGTGCCGTTCTCCTCGCGGCAGTCGTGGAACGGGATGAAGGCGGTGAGCATCTCGTCCGAGGTGCAGGTCTGCCAGTAGTGCTTGTCAAAGTGCCACGGCACCCGGTTGCTGGGCTCCTCGGGCACCGGGGGCTTGTAGATGAGCGTCGACTGGAAGATCCGGATCTCCTCGGTTCCGGCGAGCAGCGCGGCCACCGCGCCGATCAGCGGCTTGCGCAGGACCGCGCCGATCGCGTCGCTCTCGTAGTGCACGTAGTCGTTGTGCCGCTGGACCGGCCCGTCCTCGGGCCGCCAGGAGGCCAGCCGGGGCGGCCGGGCGGGCAGCTCGCGGTCGCGGTGGCCGGCGTAGTACAGCTCGGTGGCGGCCTGGAGGGTGTCCAGTTCCTCGTCGCTGAACAGCCTGCGGGAGAGGTACCAGCCGTGCTCGCGGTAGTGCGCCACCTCGTCGGGGGTGGGCAGCAGGGCGAGCTCGGCCTCGGTGAGCCGGAACTCGGAGGCTGCGGCCATCGGGAGGGCCTCCTTCGGATGCGCGGGGGAGGGCCGGTCGGCGGCGGTGGGCCGGGCGACGGCTGCGGGCCGGTCGTCGGCGGTGGGACTGTGCCGTTCGACGGCCTCGTAGAGGGCCTTGATGTTCGCGGTGCCGAAGGTACCCGCTCCCTGCCGTTCGATCAGTTCGAGGAAAAAGGTGCGCCGGGGGTGTGTCGAACGGGCGAAGATCTGGAACAGCTGGCCGCCGTGGTCCTGGTCGACCAGGACGTGCAGGTCGCGCAGGGTCGCCACCGGGATGGCCGTCCCGCCGAAGCGCTCGGTCAGGGCGTCGAAGTAGGCGTCCGGGGTGCTCAGGAACTCCACGCCGCGCTCCCGGGCGGTCCGGACGGCGCCGGTGATGTCGCGGGTGCTGAAGGCGAGGTGCTGGACGCCGGCCCCGCCGTGGGCGGCGAGGAACTCGTCGATCTGGCCGGGGCGGCGGGTGGTGTCGGGCTCGATCAGGGTGAAGGTGACGCCGCCGGAGGCGCTCTGCACCACCTTGGAGTCCATCGCCTGCTCGCCGACCTCGATGTACTCCTCGAAGATCGTGCGGAAGCCCAGGGCCGTCTCGCAGAACCGCACGGCGTCCGCGAGCGTGCCGGCCGGCAGGCAGATCGCGACGTGGTCGAGGTCCTCCAGCAGGCGGGGCTCCGGGGTGGGCCCGGCGTCCGGCAGCGGCACCAGGCGCAGTGCGGTGTCGCCGAAGCCCTCGATCAGGGCGCCGGCCCGGTCGAGCACCCGGGCGCCGTGCCGCTCGGCCCGGTCCAGCGCGGCCGCCGGGTCGGCGCAGCCGAGCGCGAGGACGGCCACGCCGTCCCCGTGCCGGGCGACGTACTCGGCCACCGGGTGCTCCGGGTCGGGGGCGGAGGTCAGCCGCAGGCGGATGGTGCCCTGGCGCAGCCCGACGGTGCGGGCGCCGTCGGGCGCGGTGGCCGGGGCGTCGACGGTGAAGCCGTGGTCGGCGCGGAGTCCGGCCGCGGTCTTGTCGGCGTCCGCGCAATGGAACTCGACGTGGGTGATGGTCTGGATGGACAACGGGATCTCCCCCCGGAGGGAACGGTGGATCGGGGATCGGCGCGCGGGCCGCCGCGCGGCGGTGGGCGGCGGGCGGTCGCCGACGGGCGGCGGCACCCGGCCGGCGGCACTCGGGCCACCGCCGGCGGGCGGCCACTGTCGGGCGGCGTCTGTCGGGCGACCGTTACTGGGCGACCGCTACCGGCCGGCCCGGGTGGAGGCCGGGCCGAGGATCAGGCTGAGGTTGTGGCCGCCGAAGGCGAACGCGTTGCTCAGCGCGGCGCGCACCGGGGCGGATCGGGCGGCGCCCCGGACGTGGTCCAGGTCGCAGGCCGGGTCGGGGTCGGTCAGGTTGAGCGTCGGCGGCAGCGTCCCCCGCGCCACCGCCAGGGCGGTCACCGCCGCCTCCAGCGCGCCCGCGGCGCCGAGGAGGTGGCCGGTGGCGCCCTTGGTGGAGCTGACCGCGGGCGGCTGCGCGCCGAAGACGGCGCGCAGCGCGGCGGTCTCGGCCACGTCACCGAGCTTGGTGCCGGTGCCGTGGGCGTTCACGTAGTCGATGTCGCCCGGGGCCAGGCCCGCGTTGGCGAGTGCGGCGCGCATCGCGTCGGCGGCGCCGGTGCCGTCGGGGCGGGGCATGGTCGGGTGGTGGGCGTCGGTGGAGGCGCCCCAGCCGAGGACGTCCGCGTACCCGGCGGCACCGCGGGCCTCGGCGTGCTCGGCCCGCTCCAGGACCAGGACGGCGCTGCCCTCGCCCAGTACGAAGCCGTTGCGGCGGGTGTCGAAGGGCCGGCTGGCCTGCTCCGGTTCGTCCCAACCCTGCGCCAGGGCGCGGGCGTTGGTGAAGGCGGCGGCGATGGTCGGGTGCAGCGACGACTCGGTGCCGCCGCACACCACCACGTCGGCGTCCCCGGCCCGGATCAGCCGCAGCCCCTCGGCGATCGCCTGGGCGCCGGCCGCGCAGGCCGTCACCACGGCCGAGCTGTAGCCCCGGATGCCGTGCTTGATGGCGATCCGGGCGGCGGCCATGTTGGAGAGCATCCCGGGCAGCAGGTACGGGCTGACGCCGGGTCGGCCGCGTTCCAGCCGGCGGTGCGACTGCTGCTCGAAGGTCTCCAGTCCGCCGCCGCCGGTGGCCAGTACCACGGCGGTGCGGTGCGGGTCGGAGTCCCGGCCGACGGCCAGGCCGGCGTCGGCGAGCGCGTCGTCGGCGGCGGCCAGGGCGAGCAGCACGAAGCGGTCCACGCAGCGGGTCTCGGTGGGCGGCAGCACCTCCCGGCCGTCGACGACGGGGGCGATCCCGGCGGCGGGCAGCCAGCCGTGCGCGGGGTGGTCCTCGGGGACGGCCCGCAGGCCGGAGCGGCCGGTGACCAGCGCCTCGAACACCTCGGCGGGTCGGCGGCCGAGCGGGGAGAGCAGGCCGATGCCGGTGACGACGGCACCGGGGCGCGGGCTCATGCGCGGACCTCGTTCCGCTCGGCGGTCGCCTCGCGCGACGCGCACCCCTCGACGACGCGTTCGCTCCGCTCGCTCATGCGCCCACCGCCGCGAGGTGGATCTCCCGCAGCAGGACCTTGCGGACCTTGCCGGTCGGGCCGAGCGGGATGTCGTCGGGGGAGACCGCCAGCACCTTGCGGACGGTCGCGCCGACGGCCTCGTCCAGGGCGGCGACGACCGCCGCGGTGCGGTCGGCGGCCGGGTCGGCGTCCGCGGCGAGGAGCAGCAGCACGTCGGTGACCACGCGCTCGCCGTCCCGTACCGCGACCACCGTGCAGTCCAGCACGTCCGGGCAGGCGGCCAGCACCCGCTCCTCCGACATGGCCGTGAACAGCCGCTTGCCGCCGCCGAGTTCGACCGAGTCGACGGCCCGGTCCACGTGGTAGTAGTAGCCCTCCTCGTCCCGGTACATCAGGTCCCCGGTGAGGAAGCGGCCGCGCAGCCGGGTGCGGAAGGTGGTGGCCGAGTCGTTCCAGTAGCCGAGCGCCAAGGTGGGTGAGGCGGTGGCGAGTTCACCGACCTCGCCGGGGCCGAGCGGTTCGCCGTCCGGGCCGACCAGCTCGCAGTCGACGAAGGCGTGCGGGCGGCCGACGCAGCGGCCGTAGCGCTCGGTGCCGGGGCCGTGGGTGATGAAGAAGTGCGAGTGGCCCATCTCGGTGGAGCCGAGGCCGTCCACGAACAGCGAGCCGGGCAGCCGGGTGCGGCCGGCCCGGGTGACGGTCTCCCGGCTGCCGGTGGCGATCAGGCGGCGGATGTGCACCTCGTGGGCGCAGTCTCCGGTGTTCCACCAGAGCGCGACGGAGCTCAGGTCGCGGGCGGCGAGGTCGTGCCGGGCGAGGTCGGCCCAGGTGGCGGCGAAGCCGATCACCCCGGTGGGCCGCCACCGCTCGACGGCCTCCAGCACGCCGTCGCCGGACTGCCGGGAGAGCACGGCGAGTTCGGTGTGCGAGCTGAGCGCGAGGTTGAGGGCGATCAGAGTGGCGGCGTGCGGGGCGGGCAGTGCGCTGAGCATCCGGTCCTGGCCCTGCGGGCGGGGCAGCCGCAGCCGGTGGCGGATCGCGGCGTACAGGCTGGCGTGCGAGTGGACGACGGCCTTGGGCATTCCGGTGGTGCCGGAGGAGTGGGTGATCGCCACCGGGTCGCCGGACCAGTGCCGGTACGGCTCGGGGGCGGCGTCCGGGTCGCCGGCGCCGAGGGTGGAGATCTCCGGCAGCAGCGGCGCGCCGGGGTCGTGGCCGGCCAGTGCGGCCAGGTGGGCGGGGTCGGCGAGGACGCCGGCCGCGCCGAGGCGGGCGATGTAGCGGGCGGCACGCTCGCCGTCCAGGTTGGGGTTGAGCAGGGCCGGGACGGCGCCGAGCCGGGCCAGGGCGAGGAAGGAGAGCACGTGGTCGGCGGCGTCGCTCGCGTACACCACGACGGGGTCGCGCCGGGTGATGCCCAGCGCGTGCAGCGCGGCGGCGCGGGCCCGGACGGCGCGGTCCAGCTCGCGCAGGGTGAAGGGCTGCCAGGCGGGGTGGTCGTCCACCGGGGTGTCGAAGCTGAGCAACGGCACGTCCAGGTCGAGCCCGAGCGCGATCCGGGCGGTCAGGACGTTGCCGGCGCCCACGTCGGGGTCGTCCGCGAGCTGGGTGCGGAGGCTGCGGATGGTCACGGGGGTGGATCCCTCCCTCGGGGCCGGTGGACGGCCCGGGCGGCTGATCGGGTGGCAGGGGCGGCCGCACGGGCGGCGGGTCCGGTCGGCCGCGCGTCGTCGGGCGGCGGATGTCGGGAGTGAGGCGGGGACGGGCGGGGGCGCTGGTGTGCCGGGTGCGGCTGCGTCAGGCGCCGGGCCTCGATGATTGCTACGGCCAGGGGCGGGCGGCCGGTTCAGTCCGTTCGGTTTCGGCCCGTTCGGGTTCAGTCCGTTCGGTTTCGGCCCGTCCGGGTTCGGTCCGTTCGGTTTCGGCCCGTCCGGATTCCGTGGCCGGACCGGCGAGCAGGACGGCCGCGGCCAGGTCCCCGTCGGGCGTCTGCTCGGCGGCCACGGCCAGCACCCGGTCGGCGTCGCCGTCCTGGAGCAGCAGTGCGGCGAGTTCGAACGCCTCGGCGGGGACACGGCCGGGTTCGGCCTCGGCCGGGCAGATCGCCACGACCGGACCGTTCAGGCCCCAGCGCGCGGCGATGTGTCCGAGGACGGCGTTGGGGTTGGACTGGAAGAACAGCAGCGGGCCGGTCCGCTGCCCGGGTTCGGCGCTGCGCTCGATGGCCCGCGCGGTTTCGAGGTCGCCGCTCGCGCTGGCGAGCAGCAGGGCGGTCCGCCCGGGTGCGGGCGGCTCGCCGTGGTGGGCGCGCAGGCAGCGTTCGGCGGTGTCGGCGACCAGCGGATTGAAGCCGGAGGCGGAGAAGCCGGGCAGTGGTGGCGGGGGCCCGTCCGGGCCCGGTGCGGGGTGGCGGGCCTCGGCGAGGATCCGCAGTCCGTGGGTGTGGTCGGCAGGGGTGGTCATGGCGGTGGCTGTCATCCCGGGGCCAGCAGCAGCGCGGTGTTGGCGCCGCCGAAGGCGGAGTTGAGGCTGAGGGCGTACGGGGGGCGGGCGGCGCGCGGGCCGTCCAGGACGAGGTCCAGTGCGAGGTCCGGGTCCGGGCCGAGCCAGCCGGCGTTGACCGGGAGCAGTCCGGTGCCCAACGCGCCGATGGTGGCGGCGAGTTCGAGCAGCGCGGAGGCCTCCAGGGCGTGCCCGTGCACGGATTTGCTGGAGCTGACCGGCAGGCGGTCGGTGTGCGGGCCGAACACCCGCCGCAGGGCGTGGGCCTCGGCCCGGTCGGCGAGGGCGGAGCCGGTGCCGTTGGCGTTGACGTAGCCGACCTCGGCCGGGTCGGCGCCCGCGCGGGTGAGCGCGGCCCCGATCGCCCGGATCGCCCCGCCGCCCTCCGGCTCCGGGCGGCAGACGTGGTGGGCGTCCCCGGCCCGGCCCCAGCCGGCCAGCCGGGCGAGGGCGGGCGCGCCGCGGCGTTCGGCGGCCGGGGCGGACTCGACCAGGACGGCCGCGGCCGCGTCGGCGAGCAGGGTGCCGGTGCGGCCGGCGCTGAACGGGCGCGCCTCGCCGTCCCGGGCCAGCGCCCGTCCGGCGTCGAAGACCGCGAAGACGCCCGGTTCGACCAGGTGTCCGGCGGCGACCAGGATCCGCTCGTGCCGTCCGGCGGCCACCAGGGCGCCCGCGTCGGCGACGGCGGTCGCGGCGGCCACGCAGGCGCCGTTGTACACCCGGGTGACGCCCGGCGCGCCCCAGTCGGCGCGGACCCCGGCGGCCACCGCGGCGGCGGTCGCGCGGGTGCGCTCGTCGCTGTGCAGCGCGAGCAGCACGGGCGGTCCGGCGCCCTCGGTGGCGGTCAGTCCGGCCTGCCCGCAGGCCTGGCCGATCGCGTCGAGCACGGCCCTGGCCAGCGGAAAGGTGCAGGCCAGCGGCACGGTGGCGGGGAACAGCGCGGCCCGGGTGGTGCGGCGGGAGCTCACGTCGAAGCGGGTGACCGGGCCGAACAGGGACTTGCCGTGGGTGACGGCCTCGGTGAGCGGGGCGAGTCCGCGCCCGGCGGCGCTGAGCACCCCGACACCGGTGACGACCGGGTGGCCGGCCGTCCGGCCCGGTGGTCCGGTGCCCGTCCCGGCGGCGATCACGGCCGTGCGCCCGCGCGGTCGGCGAGGACGGCCTCGCGCAGCAGTTCGGCGGCGTCGTCGACGGTGCGCACCGCGCCGAAGCGGTCGTCGTCCAGGTCCAGTTGGAGCCCGTACCGCTGCTCGAACTCGGCGACGAGCCAGGTGAGTTCGAGCGACCCGAGGTCCTCCGGCACGGCGTCGACGGCGCGCTGCCCGAACGCCGCCAGCATGGTGAGGACCTCGGTCCGGTCCGGGAGGGCGCCGGGGAGCGGGGAGCCGGTCACGCGGCGCTGCCGGAGGTGGCGGCGAGGGCGTCGACCCGGCGGGTGACGTCGGCGGTGAACTCGTCCAGCGTCATCAGCGCGGTGGTCTCCATCTCGTCCAGGTCGAACTTGATCCCGAACTCGTCCTCGACCTGCACCGACAGGTCGGCGAGGGCGAGCGATTCGAGGTCCAGTCCGGCCGGGCCGAGGTCGGTGTCCCCGGTGACCTCGGAGACGTCGTACTGCATCTCGGCGAGTGCCGCCAGGACGAAGGCGCGGATGCGGTCCTGCATGGTGGTGGGCTCCTTGTCGGGGTGGTGGTGCGAAGGGATCGGGGTGCGGCCGGGTGCGGCCGGCCCGGTGGCGGGCGGGGTCAGCCTGCGGCGGGCCGGCCGGCGGCCGCGCTCTCGCGCAGTGCGGCCGGGTCGCGCAGCAGCTTTCCGGTGGCGGTGCGGGGGAGCCGGTCCAGCCGGGCGAGCCGGCGCGGCCGCTTGTAGGCGGCCAGCCGGCGGGCCAGCCCGTCCTGGACGGAGGCGAGGTCGGCCCCGGGTTCGGTGGCCAGGTAGGCCTCGATCGCGCCGCCGTCGAAGACCACCACGGCCTCGCGGACCTCGGGCAGCGCGGCGAGCGTCTGCTCGACCTCGGTGAGGTCGACCTTCAGGCCGCCGATCGAGACCTGGGAGTCCAGTCGGCCGAGCACGGTGACCAGGCCGTCGGCGGTCAGCTCGGCGGCGTCCCGGGTGTGCAGCCAGCCGTCCGACCAGCGGGTCGGATCGTCCAGCCCGGGGTACGGGGAGGCCGCCGCGCCGATCTGCAACTCGCCCTTCACCAGGCGCAGTTCCATGCCGTGCACGGGCCGCTTGGCGGGGTGGAGCGTGCCGGAGAGGTCGGTGGCGATCACCCCGGTCTCGGTCATGCCGTACATGGTGCCGAGCGGGACGCCGTAGCGTTCGGTGAACAGCGCGGGCAGTCCCGGGCGGACGAGCTCGCCCGCCACGACCATCCGCCGCAGCCGGGGCAGTGGCGGGGGAGCGACCGTCCCCGCCAGCAGCTCGGCGTGGAAGGGTACCCCGATCACGGTGGTCGGCCGGTCGCTCGCGGCGACCTCGGCGAGGATGCCCGCCGCCGTCATCCGCTCCGGCACGGTGAGCGCGACCCGGGCGTGCAGGCTGTTGAGCAGCCCGCCGACCAGGCCGAGAACGTGCACCACCGAGGAGAGCAGGACGACCCGCTCGCCCTCGCCGGGGAACTCCACCAGCCTTCGGTAACAGTCGAGTTCGCGTAGTAGATCGGCCGCCGTGCGGGCGATGACCTTGGCCGGACCGGTGGATCCGGAGCTGAGCTGGATCAACGCGTGCCCGGTGCGGGCCGGGCGTCCGTCCGTCAACGGGACGGCCACCGGCTCGACTTCGGAGAAGCCGCGCAGGGCCGCCGCGGACCGATGGGCGGAGCCTACCAGCACCTGCGGGGTCAGCCGCGCCACCGCCGCGTCGATCTCGTGGTCGGTCAACCGGTGGTCGAGCAGTGCGACTTGGGCGCCGAGACGCCAGCATGCCAGCAGCACCGCGACGAACGCCACCGAGGGCGGCAGTCGCAGCGCCGCCGTGCCGCCGGGGCCGAGTCCGGCGGCCGCCAGTCGGTCGGACTGCTCCTCGACCAGGGCGCGCAGGGCGTCCCGGTCGAGCGGTGCGCCGAGGCGCAGGCACTCCTCGGTGCCGGGGCCGGCCAGCAGCAGCCGGTCGACCCAGGAGTCCGGGGCGTCGGAGTGCGGCAGGAAGGCAGCCGGAAGTACGGAGGGGGAAAAGCCGGTCAACGCGGCTCCACACAAGTGAGGGGATTTGACATGAACGCCGTTAACAAGTCAGAACGGCCAATTCCGTGGCCAGACCATGGCACAGACGTTTGGTCAAATCAAGGTCTATACCAATGTGGTCGTTGCTCCTACGCTGCCCAACCAGGACCGGCCCGCGCGTGGCCGTCCTGGAACGAGGAATGCCCGTGAGAGTTCTCACGTCGGCCGGGATCGAGCGCGCGGCGCGCGACCGACTCCCAACGGAAATCTGGGATTTCATCGAAGGCGGCAGCGATGCGGAACGCACCCTGGCGGCCAACCGGCAGATGTTCGGACGCCATGCGCTGCGTCCGCGCACGCTGGTCGACGTCTCCGTCTGCGACCCGGCACTGACCCTGCTCGGCGCACCGCTGCGCCTCCCGCTCGGGATCGCCCCGATGGCCTACCACCGGCTGGTCGACCCGGAGGGCGAGACCGCCACCGCGCGCGCCGCCGGACGGGCCGGAGCCCTGCTGGTCGCCGCGATGTTCGCCAGCCGCACCCTGGAGGAGATCGCCGCGGCCGCCACCGGACCGCTCTGGCTCCAGCTGTACTGGCTGCGCGAACGCGCCGCCCTCGCCGCCCTGGTGGAGCGCGCCGAGGCGGCCGGCTACCGCGCACTGGTGCTGACCGTGGACGCCCCCAGGATCGGCCGCCGACTGCGCGACCTGCGCAACGGCTTCGCCGTCCCGCCCACCGTCCGGGCGGTCAACCTGGACCCGTCCCTGATGTCCGCCAGCCACCGCGCCGCCGACGGCGGTTCGGGCATCGCCGAGCACGCCCGCGAACAGTTCGACCCCACCCTGAGCTGGACCGATCTGGCCTGGCTGCGCGAACGCACCCGGCTGCCGCTGGTCCTCAAGGGCGTCCTCACCGCCGAGGACGCCCGGCTGGCCGTCGAGCACGGCGTCGACGCCCTCCTGGTCTCCAACCACGGCGGACGCCAACTCGACGGGGCGGTACCGGCCCTGGCGGCACTCCCGGACGTGGTCGAGGCGGTGCCCGCCGACCTGCCGGTGCTGTTCGACGGCGGCGTGCGCAGCGGCACCGACCTCGCGATCGCCCTCGCCCTCGGCGCCCGCGCCGTGCTGATCGGCCGCCCCGCGCTCTGGGGCCTGGCCGCCGGCGGCGAGGCCGGGGTGCACCGGGTGCTCGACCTGCTGCGCGAGGAACTGGAGCACACCATGGCCCTGTTGGGCCGCCCCCGGCTCGCCGACCTGGACCGCACGGTCCTCGCCCCCTGGCCCTTCCCGGCCGGCTGACACCGCACCCGCGCGGTCCTTCGTCCGCTTCGCACCCGCGCGGCCCTTGAACCGCGCCGCCCCCGAACCGCGTTCTTCCCACCAGGAGGTCCGACACATGACCGAGCAGAGCGAGCGATTCCCGGGCTGGGACTGGGACGACCCGGACGGGCTGGCCCCCCGACTGGACGCCTTCGGCGAACAGGTCGCCACCTGCGAGAAGCTCGAAGCGCATCCGGGCGGGCTGCCGCGCGACCACGCGGGCCTGAGCGAACTCGGCATCACCGGCATCGAGTTCGCCGCCTTCCGGACCGCCCACCCGCAGGGGCTCGGCACCGACCTCGCCACCCTGCGCAGCCCCGACACCGCCACCGAGCCCGGCACCCTCTACCGGGTCGACGGCGACCGCTGGTTCACCCGGCTCGACATCGCCGAACCGCTGCCCTTCGCCGACGCCAGCGTCGACTGGGTGTACGCCGAGCACCTGATCGAGCACGTCACCATGCCCGTCGCCGTCGGCTGGCTGCGCGAGGCCCGCCGGGTGCTGCGCCCCGGCGGCGTCCTGCGCCTGACCACCCCCGACCTCGCCCGCTACCTGGTCGGCTACGCCACCGGCGACGGCTTCCTCGCCAAGCACCGGCGCCGGCTGACCACCCTCGGCTTCGGCCCGCCGATGCCCGCGCGTCCGGCCTTCCTGGTGAACCAGATCTTCCGGCACTTCGGGCACCAGTGGATCTACGACCTGGACGAACTGCGGCATGTCCTCACCCGGGCCGGCTTCGACCCCGGGAGGATTCGCCCGTGCGCCTACCGGCAGGGCACCCGGCCGGACGTCGCCGACCTCGACACGGCCTTCCGCACCGACGAGACCGTCTACGTCGAGGCAGACCGCTGAGCCCTCCGCACCGAATGGATCCGCCCATGCCCCTGCACCCCCAGGCCGAAGCGCTGCGCACCAGGCGCGCCGGCAGCGGTGCCCCGCCGCTCTACACCCTCAGCCTCGCCGAGGCCCGTGCCGCCGACCTCGCGGACATCCGCGCGGCGGCCGGCACACCCGAACCGGTCGCCGCCGTCGAGGAGTACCGCATCCCCGGTCCCGGCGGCGAACTCGCGCTGCGGCTCTACCGCCCCGAGCCGCCCGGCCGCCGGCTGCCCGCCCTGCTCTACCTGTTCGGCGGCGGCTGGACGCTCGGCTCGCCCGACACCAGCGACGCGATCTGCCGCCGGCTCACCAACGCCGTCGGCTGCGTCACCGCCTCCGTCGGCTACCGGCTCGCCCCCGAACACCCCTTTCCCGCGGCGCTGCACGACTGCCGCGCCGCACTGCTGCAACTCGTAGAAAGGGCGGCGGAGTTCGGCATCGACCCGGACCGGATCGCGGTCGGCGGCGACAGCGCCGGCGGCAACCTCACCGCCGCGCTCACCCTGCTGCTGCGCGCCGAGGGCGGCCCCGCCCTGCGCCACCAACTGCTGGTCTACCCCAACACCGACCACGGCGCCGACACCCCCTCGCTGCGCGCCCACGACGACCCGGCACTGTTCAACCGCCGCTCGGTGGCCTGGTACTGGGGCCACTACCTGGCCGACGAGGGCGACGGCGCCAGCCCGTACGCCTCCCCGCTGCGCGCCGCCACCCTGGCCGGCCTGCCGCCCGCGACCGTCCTGACGGCCGAGTACGACCCGCTGCGGGACGAGGGCGAGCAGTACGCCGAGGCGCTGCGCGCCGCCGGGGTCCCGGTGGACCTGCGCCGCTACCAGGGCATGCCGCACGGCTTCTTCGCCATGACCGGCACCCTGGACGCCGCCGCCGAGGCCCAGGACTTCGCGGCCGAGCGCCTCCGGGAGGCGCTGCGATGACGATCCCGTTGAGCGACCTGCACGCCTCCCTGGCCGATCCGCTGCTGGACGCGATGACCTTCCTCAACGAGGTCACCACCCGCTACCCGGAGGCGGTCTCCTTCGCCCCCGGCCGCCCCTACGAGGGCTTCTTCGAGCCCCAGGACGTCCCGGCGTACCTGGAGACCTACCTCGCCCACCTGGCCGACCGCGGCCTGGACCGGGACGCGGTGCGCACCGCGCTGTTCCAGTACGGTCCGACCAAGGGCATCATCAACGAGCTGATCGCCCGCACGCTGGCCCACGACGAGGGCCTGACCGTCGACCCCGCGGCCGTGGTGGTCACGGTCGGCGCCCAGGAGGGCATGCTGCTGACGCTGCGCGCCCTGTGCGCCGGCCCGGACGACGTCCTGCTGGTCAGTTCGCCCTGCTACGTCGGCGTCACCGGCGCCGCCCGGCTGCTCGACCTGACCGTCCGCCCCGTCCCCGAGGGCCCGGACGGCGGCCCCGACCCGGCGGCGCTCCGGGAGGCCGCCCGCGCGGTGCGGGCCGAGGGGCGCCGTCCGCGCGCCTTCTACGTCGTCCCGGACTTCGCCAACCCCTCCGGCACCAGCATGCCGGTCCCGGCCCGCGCCGGGCTGCTGGAGGCGGCGGCCGAGGAGGGCGTGCTCGTCGTCGAGGACAACCCGTACGGCTTCTTCTCCCGCACCCCGGGGCTGCGGCCCACCCTCAAGGCGCTGGACCGCCGCCGCCAGGTCGTTCACCTGGGCTCCTTCGCCAAGACCTGCTTCCCCGGGGCCCGCCTCGGCTACGTGGTCGCCGACCAGGAGGTGACAGGCCCCGACGGCCGGCGCAGCCTCCTCGCGGACGAGCTGGCCAAGCTGAAGAGCATGACGACGGTCAACACCCCGGCGCTCAGCCAGGCCGTCATCGGCGGCATGCTGCTGACCCACGACTGCCGCCTGCGGGCCGCCAACGCCCGTGCCACGGCCCACTACGCGGCCGGCCTGGACACCCTGCTGCGGGAGCTGGACCGGCACTTCCCGGCCTCCGTGCGGAACCGGCTGGGCATCTCCTGGACCCGGCCGGACGGCGGCTTCTTCGCGGTGCTGACGGTGCCGTTCGTCGCCGACGAGGCCGCCATGGAGCGCTGTGCCCGCGAGCACGGGGTGCTCTGGACACCGATGGCGCCGTTCTACCCGGCGGGCGGTGGCGAGCAGCGGCTGCGGCTGTCCGTCAGCTCGCTGACGCAGGCGCAGATCATCGACGGCGTGGCGAGGCTGGCGGCCTTCGTGACGGCCTTCGTGACGGACTGAGAGCCCGCGCGGAACGGCGGGGGCGCGGAACGGCGGAGGGGCCCGGCTCGTGGTGAGCCGGGCCC
>NZ_JBHXTL010000027.1:76252-79696 GCF_042677365.1 Kitasatospora sp. NPDC127116 | reverse complement strand
CGCGACCTACTGGTCCATCAGCGCGCTCCGGGCCAAGCCGAAGGAACCGTCGACGGCAGGCGAGACGTCGGCCGGATCGTCCTCGGGCACGGCCGCCGGAACGCCTGCCGACGCCCAGGGCGCCGGGACCGGCGGCAGGGTGCCCTTGAGCGGCCCCCACTCGTTCGGGTCCGGCACGCCGGCCGGCTGCATCTTGCGCCGGGCCGGCCCGCCGCCGTGATCGGACTCGCCCGGCTCCTTGGCGCCCGGCCAGTCCTTGGCGACCCGCGCCGCGAGCACGAACTCCTTGCGCAGCGGGTTCCCCTCGAAGCCGTCCGGCAGCAGCAGGGTGGCGAGGTGGGGGTGCCCGGGGAAGTCGATGCCGAACATCTCGTGGGTCTCGCGCTCGTGCCAGGCGGCACCGGCGTAGACGGCGACGGCGGTGGGCAGCGCCGCCCTGTCGCGCGGCACCCGGGTGCGCAGCGCGAGGTGCCGCACGCCCGGCGCCTCGACGGCGGCCAGGTGCGCGACCACCGAGAAGCCCTCGGCGAGCTCGTCGACGGCGCTCAGCCAGTCGAAGAAGCCCAGCCCCAGGACGTCCCGGGCGTTGGTGAGCGCCTCGATCCAGTTCTCGGCCGGGACGTCGACGGTGATCAGCCCGTACGCCTCGGCGCCGGTCGCCCACTCCCCGACCGACGCCGCGCACTGCTCGGCGGAAGTCACGAGACCCCTCCCTCGGTCGAAGAGCCGGCCGGAGCCCCGGTCGGGGATCCGGCCTCGGGAACGTCCCCGGAGCCCGTCCCGGTGCCCTGCGAGGGCCCGGTCACCAGCGGACGGCGCAGCGCCGACGCGGGCGCCGCGTAGCGGTCCGGCAGGGACTCGGCGGCGATCTTCTCCTGGAGCTTGAGGATGCCCTGGAGCAGCGCCTCCGGCCGCGGCGGGCAGCCGGGTACGTAGACGTCCACCGGGATGATCTGGTCCACGCCCTTGGTGACCGAGTAGGAGTCCCAGTACGGGCCGCCGGAGTTGGAGCAGGCGCCGAAGGAGATGACGTACTTCGGCTCGGGCATCTGCTCGTAGAGGCGCTTGACGGCGGGCGCCATCTTGTCGGTCACCGTCCCGGAGACGATCATCAGATCGGCCTGCCGGGGTCCGGGCGCGAACGGGATGACACCCATCCGGATGAAGTCGTGCTTGGCCATGGACGCGGCGATGAACTCGATCGCGCAGCAGGCCAGGCCGAAGTTGAAGCACCAGAGGCTGTAGCGGCGGCCCCAGTTGAGCACCACCTTGACCGGGTCCGGCGCGAGCCGGGCCAGCGGGCCGATGCCGCGGCGCTCGACGGCGCCGGGGCGCGCGGGGTCCGGCAGGCCGAGCGGAACGGGACCGCCCTCGGCGCCGCCGTGCGAGTGGGAGTGCGTCACGTCCATTCCAGAACGCCCTTCTTCCAGGCGTAGAGCAGCCCGACCGCGAGGAAGCCGATGAACAGGAACATCTCGATCAGGGTTCCGGCGCCGTACCCTGCGGTGGCGAAGACGGTCGCCCAGGGGAACAGGTAGATCGCGTCCACCGCGAAGATCACGTACAGGAAGGCGTACACGTAGTAGCGGATCTGGGTGTGCGCCCAGTCCTCGCCCACCGGGTCCACTCCGCACTCGTACGTGAGGAGTTTCTCGGGCGAGTACACCACGGGTCGCAGCAGCCGGTTGGCGGTGAACGCCACGGCGACGAAGAGCACCCCGACGACGGCCAGCAGACCCATCGCGGCGTACGCGTCGAAGTAGCCGCTGCCGACCGCCGGGTCGGCCGCGACGGCAGCCGCGTGCTTCCCCTCCATGCCTTCGCCTCCACCTCGACCGAGAACCCGCCCTAAGGACAGTTCTACGACGTTTACTCTCACGGGCCTAACGATGGCCAAAGCGTGAGTCTAAGGGGACCGCTCCGCTCCGCCCGAAACCTGCTCGGTCCGCAAGACGGCCGGTGGACACCGTGGCGGACCGCCGGCGACCGGGCCCGGGGGTGGGGTTAACCCCCGGCCGGGAAGATGTATCACCCCCATGGCATCCCCCGCCCGCCGTTCGGGAAGCTTGGTCCAGCCGCACGACGAAGAGGGACGGTAGATCCGATGAAGCCGCTGCACCGCGCCGTGGACGCCATCAAGGAGCAGGACGCTCGGATGGAGCGCCCGCCGCTGTACGGCAGGAGGATGTGGCACCAGGTCGGACGACTGCTGCTCAACCTGCCGCTCGGCATCTTCGGCTTCGTGCTGGCCGTGGCCACGCTCTCGGTCGGCCTGGGGCTGTCGATCACCGTGATCGGCCTGCCGCTGCTGGCCGGCGGCCTGGCGCTCTCGCGCTCCCTGGGCGCGCTGGGCCGGCGGCGGGCACGGTCGGCCTACGACTCCGGGATCGACGAGCCGCAGCCGGTGGAGCCGCGCCGCCCGGGGATGGTGGGCTACACCATCGCCCAGCTCACCGACCTGCTGAACTGGCGCTCGGCGCTCTACAACGTGCTGATGCTGCCCTGGGGCGTGCTCAGCTTCGCGCTGACCCTGATCTCGGTGATCGCGCTCTGGCCGGTGCTGCCCTGGGTGGTCCGCGGGCTGGCCGCGGTGGACCGCATCCTGATCGAGTCGCTGCTCTTCCCGGGCGCCCTGGCCGAGCGGGTGCGCGAACTGGAGGACGACCGCGGCACCGTGGTCGACACCGCCGCCGCCGACCTGCGCCGGATCGAGCGCGACCTGCACGACGGGGCCCAGGCCCGGCTGGTCGCGCTGGCGATGGACCTCGGCATGGCCAAGGAGCGGCTGCGCGAGGTGGAGTCCGAGGACGACATGGCGGCCGCCACCAGGATGGTCGACAACGCCCACGGCGAGGTGAAGCTGGCCCTCCAGGAGCTGCGCGACCTGGCCCGCGGCATCCACCCGGCGGTGCTCACCGACCGCGGCCTGGACGCCGCACTGTCCTCGGTCGCCGCCCGCTGCACCGTCCCCGGCGGGGTCCGGGTGAACGTCGACCTGACCGGCCCGGACGGGGAGCCCGAGCGCCCCGACTCGGCGGTCGAGGGCATCGCCTACTTCACCGTCAGCGAGTTGCTGACCAACGTCTCCAAGCACGCCGGCGCCCGCTCCGCCTCGGTCGAGGTCTGGCGCTCGGAGCACCAGCTGATGGTGCTGGTCCAGGACGACGGCAAGGGCGGCGCGGCCCCCTACCCGGGCAGCGGACTGGCCGGGCTGGCCGAGCGGATCCGCGCGGTGGACGGGGTCTTCCTGGTGGAGAGCCCCGAGGGCGGCCCGACCACCGTCACCGTCGAGCTGCCCTGGCGCACCCGCGCCGCCCGCCGCTGAGCGCCCCGTCCCCCGGACACGGCAGGGCGCCGGGACCTCGTCGAGGCGGGGTAGGGGTGCCCGGGCCCCGGGGCGAAGGCACCCCCCCCCCAGCCCCCCAGCCCCGCGGGGCGGGCCGC